>CALDPI010000092.1 GCA_937912045.1 uncultured Clostridia bacterium | reverse complement strand
TATTGTTTTGGATGAAGAGCAGAAGTTTGGTGTTGAAGACAAAGAAAAACTTAAAAATAAATATCCAAATGTTGATGTTTTGACGCTTTCAGCAACACCAATTCCAAGAACTCTCAATATGGCAATGACGGGCATCCGCGACATCTCACTGCTTGACGAAGCACCGCATGACCGCTTGCCCGTGCAGACCTACGTGCTTGAGCATGATGACATTATCATTATCGATGCCATAAAGCGCGAGCTTCGCCGCGGTGGGCAGGTGTTTTATCTTTACAATTTCGTTGAGTCGATAGAGCACGTTGCCGCCAAGCTCAAAGCCGCTATCCCCGATGCAAACATCGTTACCGCCCACGGAAAAATGGATAAGGAACAGCTTGAGGATATCTGGCAGGATATGCTCACGGGTGAGATCGACATTCTCGTAAGTACTACCATAATCGAAACGGGCGTTGACGTGCCGAATGCCAACACCCTGATTATTGAGGACGCCGACCGAATGGGCCTTTCGGAGCTGCACCAGCTGCGCGGACGTGTTGGCCGCTCGCCGCGGCGCGCATATGCCTATTTCTGCTTTAAGCGCGGCAAGGGACTTTCGGAAATTGCCGAAAAGCGACTTGAGGCCATAAGGGAATATACCGAGTTTGGCTCCGGCTTTAAGATTGCCCTGCGCGACCTGGAGCTGCGCGGTGCAGGAAGTCTGCTGGGCGGCGAGCAGCACGGCCATCTTGAATCGGTCGGATACGATATGTATATCCACCTTTTGCAAGAGGCCATCAGCGAAGAAAAGGGCGAAACGGTCAAGGAGGAAAACAACTGCGTTGTTGACGTTAACATTTCCGCCCACATTCCCGAAACGTACATTCCTGCCCTGCCGCAAAGGCTTGCAATTTACCGCCGCATTGCCGACATAAAAACCGATGCCGACGCGTCCGACGTTATTGACGAGCTGTGTGACCGCTATGGCGAGCCGCCGCGCGCGGTTATGGGGCTTATTGACGTTGCGCTCATTCGAAACCGTGCGGCAGAGTGCGGCATTTGTGAAATCGGGCAACGGGGAACGGCAATTTTGCTCTTCACAAACGAAATCCGACCCGAGCACACAACGCGCCTTCTCTCCCACTTTAAGAGCCGTTTTATGCTCTCTGCGGGAAAGCGCCCCTACTATTCGATAAAGCTGGAAAACGAGCCCGTTCCCGCCTGCCTTAAGGAGATTATGAGTGTGCTTTATACAGAGAGTAATTAGTGCTGGACTTTTGAGGCTTGTTGCGGTATAATATTTTTTAGATTATCCCTTATATATATGGAGGACGTTATATGAACACCTTAAAAAAACTTGCAGCAGTTCTTCTTTGCTGCGTTATGCTTTTATCCTTTGCAGCCTGTCACCCGAAGGACGAGGTTGCTCTCACCATCGGTGACGTTGAGATTACCTCTGCCCTTTATATGTACGCACTTATCAGCGCCGACGGCGAGGCTCGCAGCAAGGTTGATGAAGCAAAAGCTTCTGACAGCGAAAGCAGCGCCGAAATCGACTATTATGCCGAAAAGGTTGAGGACAAGAAGTTTGAGGTTTGGGTAAAGGAGCGCGCGCTTGAGCTCTGCGCTGACATTGCCGCAAACGAAACCAAGTTCCGCGATACCAAGCTTTCCTTAACCGAAAAGCAGGAGACCGAAATTGCACAGTACGTTGACTATTACTGGTCTTATTACGGCTATCAGGCACTTTATGAGACGAACGGCGTCAGCAAACAAACCTTCTCTCGCGCCTTCAAATCCTCATATTATCTTAACGAATACTTCCTCAGCATTTATGGCGAAAAGGGCACAAACCCCGTTGCTAAGGACGAGGTTACAAAGACAATGGACGAAAATTTTGCCGTTGCAAACGTATTATCTGCAAGCCTTACAGACCTTAAGGATGCCGAAAAGACCGAAACCATAAATAAGTTTAACGGTTATCTTTCACGTCTTGAAAAGGGCGAAGAATTCGGCAAAATTTATAACGAGTATTATGAAATAAAGGATTCCGAAACCGAGACCGACACCAAGGAGGATTCGGACGAGGCCGCTCCCAAGGATGAGTTTGCTTCCATTCTCGGCTCGGAGGAGACCGATTATAAAAACGATAATTTCAAGACCGTTAAGGAAATGAAAATCGGCGAGATTAAGCTTGTGAAAACCGACGACGCCGTTACCATTCTTATCCGCGGCGATATGATGGCTGACGAATACTGGATTGACAGTCTTGAGACTCCCACCCTCAATCTCATAAAGGGGGACGAATTCACAAAGGATATGGCCGACTTTGCAAAGAAACTTTCGGTTAAGAAAAACAACTATGCAATTAACCGCTTTAAGGTTAAGGATATAGTTTATCCCACAGCAGGTTAGTTTTTAAGGCGGTGCTTTTGCACCGCCTTTTCATAAGGAGATAATAATATGCTAAAGGTTTCACATCTCACAAAAAAGTACGGCAAGACCCTTGCCTGTGACAATATAAGCTTTTCTTTGGAGGGCGGCAGTGTTACCGTCCTTTTGGGACCAAACGGCGCAGGAAAAAGCACAGTTATTAAATCCATCATTGGCTTTTTGCGCTACGACGGGATGATAACGGTGGGCGGCGCGCTTAACAAAACACCCGACGCCAAGCGCCTTTTAGGCTACATACCCGAAATGCCTGCACTTTATCCCAACCTTACGGTTGACGAGCATATGGAGTTTGTCGCACGTGCATACCGCCTTTCCGATTACAAGGCTTATAAGGAGGAGCTTTTTGAACGCTTTGAACTCACCGACAAAAAGCGCAAATTCGGCGACGAGCTTTCAAAGGGTATGCAGCAAAAGCTCAGTCTTTGCATGGGTCTTCTGCCCCGTCCGCGCGTGATTTTGCTCGACGAGCCGATGATTGGTCTTGACCCCCACGCAATAAAGGAGCTGCGCGAGATTATTCTTGCCCACCGCGAAAGCGGCGGCAGCGTTTTGCTTTCCACACATATGATTGACTCGGTCGAGGCGTTGTGGGACCGCACGCTGATTATGAAGGAGGGCGTTATCCGCGCCGACGTTACCAAGGCATCTCTCGAGGACAGCGGCGAAAGCCTTGAACGGCTCTTCTTCCGCATTACAGAAAGCGAGGCCGAATAGCCGTGCGTATGTTTTTGTATTTCGCGGTACACTCGGTTAAAAACCAACTGAAAAAGCTTTTTAAAACCTGGGTTGCCGTTTTTCTCGGCATTTGTATGCTTTTCGGTCTGCTTATCGGCTTTGGAGTGGCGTTTTTGGAGGATGCCGCCACACCCGAGGGCACATCCTCATATGAAGACGAATACTATGAGGAGGACGTAAGCGACGAAATTCCGGAGGATGCCGCACAGGCGCTCATAACCTCGGCGGTTTTGCTGCTGACGGGAGCTATGTGCATTTACAATCTCTTATCGGGCGGAAAGGACGGCGGCAAAAGCTTTACCATGGCCGACGTGAACATTCTCTTTGCGTCACCGCGCAGTCCGCAGTCGGTTCTGCTTTTCAAGCTTCTCACCCAACTCGGCGCGGCATTTCTTGCCAGCCTTTACCTTGTTTTTCAGTTGCCAAATCACATTTATTGAGTGCAATAATTTGTGGAAGTGATCAGGTCTGGAATCCGTTGATTACGGATGCCGATCTCAGCTATTTTCTCAACTTCTGCGGTCCGGATACCAAACGGATCGCCTATGCTCCCAGCTTTGGAATCTCGGAGTTTCCCGATGATTTTACAGACAGAATCAAACCGGAGCTGGAGAAATTCCGGCATT
>CALDPI010000091.1 GCA_937912045.1 uncultured Clostridia bacterium | reverse complement strand
TTGTTTTGTGTTTACCCCTCAAATATAGGAGTTTTTTCCGTTAGCCTATAAAAAATCAATCGGCGGACACATGACCAGTGTCCGCCGACGATTCTTAATCAATCAACAAATATATTTCTGGAAAACTTGCGGCTTAATCGTAGAGTCCGTATTCCACAAGAATCTCCTCGAGTCTTTCCTGAGTCATAGGCGTAGGTATCACGAAGTTCTTGTTGTTCTCTATCGCCTTGGCAAGCTGGCGGTACTCCAAAAGGAGCGACACCGCAGGGTGCGCGTATTTAAGCGACTCCAAAACGTCGGCGTTGGTAGAATATCCACTCTTGGTCTTCTTCCTTACGGGCAGACCCAAATCTTCAAAAAGGGCAACACCCAACTGTTTGGGCGAGTTTAAATTAAATTCATAACCCACGTGGTCGTAAATTTCGTTTTCAATAACTGCAATACGCTGTGCCAGAACGGCGGAATATTCCTTAATGCCCTCAGCATCAACCAAAAATCCCTCAAGCTCCATATCGCCCAGCACACGTGCCAGAGGCAGCTCAATGGTGAGTAGCAGGTCAAGTTGTCCGTTTTCAAGCAGCTTATCATAAAGGGTTTCGCAAACGCTCTTGTGCAGCGCCGCAAGGCGAAGCCCCTCGTCCTCAGATTCGAGCTGCGGGATGGGCGCGTCATACTCGCGTGCAAGGCGCTCTGTGTCATATTCCGATGCCGACGGACTTAAAAGATAGCCTGCAAGCATAGAATCAAAGCAGACGTTTTCTATTTTAATATCCAAAGCGGCACAGCGCTTGTAAAGGTTTTTATAATCGTAAACGCGTTTTTCAATTTTTTCGTTTCCGAGCAGCAGGCGGACCGAATCCAAATCTGTTGTGGCCACCTGCTTGCCGCTGCAAAGGTAAACCTTGTCCTCATTTTCGATTAGATAAAGCGTGTCGCCGCAGGTAAAGCTTTTAAAATTAACAGCCTCTACGCAGTCACCCGTTTTGCCGGTAAATGCAAGCGTTTCTCCAACGGACAGGCCGAGGCGGTCCATCGTTTTATAAAGCTCAAGCGAGTTCATAAGCGCATAAAGTCCACGCTCGTCACGCGGCTTTATGGCATAGTCGGAAAGCGCGCGGCTTATCGGCACGTCCTTGCAGATGGTGCCAAGCCTGCGGCTGAGGAAAGCACTCTCTCGTCCGGCGCGCAGCTTTTCACGCACGCCCTCTTTTATTTCAAGCGTGTCAAGATTTTCATAAATGTAATCAATGCTGCCATAAGCCGAGATAAGTGCCGTTGCGGTCTTTTCGCCAACACCTGCAACACCGGGAATATTGTCTGAGCTGTCGCCCATCAGGCTCTTAAGCTCAATCATTCCCGCGGGTGTCATACCGTATTTTTCAAAAAGTGCCGCCTTGTCGTAAACGGTGATTTCGGGCCTGCCTGCCTTGGTGGCAGACAGCACAACACGCGTAGAGTCGGAGATAAGCTGTAACGAATCGCGGTCACCCGTCGCAATAATGCAACTGCCGCCGTTATTTTCTGCCGCTGCCGAAAGCGTGCCCAAAATATCGTCAGCCTCAAAGCCCTCACACTCTATAGATGTAAAGCCCAAAAGGGTAACAAGCTCTTTCATAATTGGATTCTGCTCGCGCAGCTCCTCGGG
>CALDPI010000090.1 GCA_937912045.1 uncultured Clostridia bacterium | reverse complement strand
AGCACTTTTCACAAAAATCTTGTGTTGGTAGTATTTCAATGTGTCTCTGTAAATCTGGATAGTTATTTTTAATATAAAGCATATAGGCGTTGCTGCCGCCTGGAAAAAATGCCGTTGTGTTGCCTGTTAAAAACTCATATTCTGTGTTTGAGGTGCCGGCACCGATAACGGGCACATACATATTGCCGCGAATTGTGTTTTTCTTAAGGCTGTTGAGATACGGCATATATTCAATATTTGTCTTAAAATCGCCCAGCACCGAAAGGTCGGAAAGTGACTCGTTCATAATGCAGATGATATCTGGTGTTTTGTTATCTGGCTTTTTGTCGGTTGTGACGTCGGTTTTTTCGGTAAGCTCGTTTGTGTTGGGTACAATAGTGTTTGCATCATAACCGGACGGAGTGCTGACAAATAAATATTTTGTGTTAACAAAAAAGCTGCATACAAAGCCATAGCGCTTGTATCCGCGTGTCTGATTCCAGAAGTCAGGCCTTACACCAAGGTTGGCAAAGAAATTTGTAAAGTAGAACACAAGCAGCAGAATGATGGAAAATGCACCAACCGAAACGCGAGTGATAATTTTTGTTTTTTTGTTAAAATCGGGTGTTTTGATTTTTCCTGCAAGAACTATTAAGAAAACAAGAATTATTGCAGCAACAAGTACCTGATGCGTCAATTTGTATGAGTATTCGCCTGCAACCGTCGCACCTGTGGATATGGACATAAAGTCCATTGGAATAAACGGTGTTCCCCTGAACTCCTTAACGTAAAAATTGGCCAGAGCAAAAACGAAAAGCAGAGGGTTAATGATGTAAAGAGGCAGTCGGTAACTGCCGCTGCACAAATAAACAAGAAACAGGAATATGAGGATAACGACGTAGTTGCCTGCAAAGCCGAGATATGTCATATCATAAACGAATACGTTGTTTAAGCATTCGGTCATTGTGATGGTGATTATGGGCGACAGCAAAAAGATGCCCGTATTGACCAATAGGGAAGCCTTTTGATTTTTAATCTTAATATCATATAAAAGCAAGGCGCCGATTAATAATGCGGCAACAAAGCAAAGGATATAAAGGAAAATATCAGCCGAAAACCTTTTTGCAAAGAAAACCTTGCCGTCAAGAATTGTTGTTAAAATAATAATTGCGGTTACGATAGCAGCAGGGATGCGCATTTTCTTATTAAGTGTAAATTCCACAGCAAAGCCTCCTTTCAAAAAATTCCCAAATAACAATACGGCGTAATTATATCATATATATATCGAAATTTCAACAATTCAATTATTAACTTTCAGTTATTTTGTGCTCTCTTTTCACATATTATGTTTAAAGGAGTGGTGATATGGACAACGAAGAAATCAATGAGCAAAAAAGAAAAATAGGATTTGGAACAGTAATATACGTATTCAGAGCGGTTTTTCTTGGCATAATTTTGTTTGCTGCATATATTTTAAAAACCTTTTTTCCAACTTTTTTCACACCCGTCAAGGAGTGGTATTCGGAAAGATTTTTTGAAGAAACGAAGATAAGCGACGTTTTGGATAATCGTGGTTATTCGACCTTTGAAGAAGGGGAATATTCGGTTTTTGATTGATGGAAATTAAACTTTTCGGAACGAAAATAAAAGTGACTTTTTTGTTTATTTCGGTCATAACGGCAATGATTTTTATGGACCGCACAGGGCTTATTTTGCCTCTGATTTTTTCGGTTATAATACACGAGGGCGCGCACCTGCTCGCAATGCGCTTTTTTGGTGTATCACCAAAAGAGGTTTTGCTTTTGCCGGGCAGCATTTTAATTGTAAATTATCACACGGTCAGTCACCGTAAAGAAGCGGTAATTTTAATTTTCGGTCCGCTAGCAAATTTTATCTTTTTTGCGCTGTTTTATTGCTTTCATTTGCTTTTTAACAGCCATACTTTGCTGCAATATTCTGCCGTTCAGCTTTTGATGTGTCTGTTTAATTTACTCATTGCAAAAGGCCTCGACGGCGGTGCACTTTTATATAACCTGCTTTTAATAAAAAACACACCACTTCATGACGGAGCAGTTATTATTAGTCAAAATAAAATAAAGTCTGCTGTAAAAATATTGATAGAATTAGCCAAAAGAGGAAAAGCCACCGAAATGGCAACATTT
>CALDPI010000089.1 GCA_937912045.1 uncultured Clostridia bacterium | reverse complement strand
CTGCTAAGCTTAAGGCCTCTCCCCTTGTTACCGTATCTGCCGCTGTTTGCGGACTCATTGGTGCTTTTTCAAACCCCATTATTGAGACAATTACAATAGGCTCTCCCGGTGAGCCCTTAGGCGCATTTGTTGCCGCCTACGTTGCGATTGAAATCGGTATGCTTGTATCGGGCAGGACAAAGGTTGACATTATTGTAACACCTGTTTGCTCTATATTGCCGGGTGCACTTGTGGGTTATTTCCTCGGCGGACCGATATCCTCATTTATGAGATGGCTCGGTATGCTTGTTAACATCAACGTTGAAAACAGCCCCATAATCGGAGGAATTGTTGTTTCTGTTCTTATGGGTATGATACTCACACTCCCGATAAGCTCTGCCGCTATCGGCATTTCCATGGGACTTTCGGGTCTTGCTGCAGGTGCGGCAACCATTGGCTGCTGCTGCAACATGGTTGGCTTTGCCGTTGCTTCCTACCGTGAAAACAAGTTTGGCGGTCTGATTGCACAGGGAATCGGCACCTCTATGCTTCAGGTACCGAACATTGTTAAAAAGCCGATAATCTGGCTTCCTGCAATACTCTCAAGCGCTATTTTAGGGCCTATCGCCTCTGCTGTGCTCAAGATGACCAGCAATGCAACAGGCTCCGGCATGGGAAGCGCGGGTCTTGTCGGTCAGTTTATGGCCTTTGAAACCATGGTGGCAGACGGAATGTCGCCCGTTGTTTCTTTAATCGAAATTGCCGTTATGCACTTTATACTCCCCGCCGTTGTTACACTTGCAATATCCGAGGGTATGCGCAAGCTGGGTCTTATCAAAAACGGCGATATGAAGCTGGAAGTATAATATGACACAAAAGGAAAGAATAAATGCGGTGGTGGCTCTGCTTAAGGCTGAGTACCCCGAGGCGATTTGTTCGCTTGATTACAGCGATGCTTTTCATCTGCTTATTGCCACGCGGTTATCTGCACAGTGCACAGATGCGAGGGTTAATATGGTGACGCCTGCGCTTTTTGCGCGCTTTCCCGACGCTGCAGCCTTTGCAAACGCAGAGCTTTCTGCGGTTGAAGAACTTATTAAAACCTGCGGTCTTTACAAAACAAAGGCCAAGGATTTAATCGGCATTGGCAGGATGATAACCGAAGAATTCGGCGGTGTTGTTCCCGACACGATTGAGACACTCACCCGTCTTCCCGGTGTGGGACGCAAAACAGCAAACCTCGTATGCGGCGACGTTTACGGAAAACCCGCTATTGTCACCGACACACACTTTATAAGACTTTGTAACCGTTTGGGCTTCTGCAAGGGTACAGACCCATATAAAGTTGAAACGGCTATGAAAAAAATTGTACCGCCCGAGGAATCGAACGATTTTTGTCACCGCACGGTGTTGCACGGACGTGCTGTCTGCACCGCGCGACATGCATATTGCGAGCGGTGCTGTCTGCAACACGTATGCAAAAAAATAATTTAAAGGATGTTTAAAATGCAAAAAAGAGTAGCAGCAATTCATGACATATCAGGCTTCGGCAAATGCTCTTTGACCGTTGCCTTACCCATTATCTCTGCCGCAGGCAGTGAGTGCGCGGTTATTCCCACCGCAGTGCTTTCTACTCACACCGGCGGATTTAAGGATTTCACCTTCCGCGACCTGACAGACGATATTCTTCCCATTGCGGAGCATTGGCGCCGCGAGGGTATTCATTTTGACGCTATATACACAGGCTATCTCGGCTCATTCCAGCAGATTGATTTAGTCTGCAAGGTTATCGACATTATAAGCGACGACGACACGCTGGTCGTTGTTGACCCCGTTATGGCCGACCACGGAAAGCTTTATGCCAACTTCCCCTCCGACTTCCCTCTCGGTATGAAGAAGCTTTGTGCCAAGGCAGACATTGTTATTCCCAACCTGACAGAAGCCTGTCTTATGCTCGGAATTGAGTATAAGGAGGGTGTCTTCACCGAGGAATATGTTAAAGAAATTCTGCTTTCACTTAAAAATATGGGAGCAAAGACCCCCGTTCTCACAGGTGTTTATTTTGACGATACGCGCCTTGGTGCCGCCTGCCTTGAAAACGGCGAAATCAAATATGCCTTTGCTGACAGGGTTAATGCTATGTATCACGGCACGGGCGACGTTTTCGGCAGCGCACTCATCGGTGCTTTGATGAACGGCTTTTCTATGCAAGAGGCTTTGGAAATTGCCGCAAAGTATACAAGCGGCTGCATTGACCGCACCGCACGTTTCCAGCCCGAGCGCCCATACGGCGTTGACTTCGAGAACGAGCTGCCAGAATATCTTAAAATGTTAGGAAAATAGTATGGAAATTTTCAATCGGACCGACCTCCTTATAGGCGAAGATAACCGCGTAAGGCTTAATAATGCACACATTGCCGTTTTTGGTATTGGCGGGGTTGGCTCGTTTGTTTGCGAGGCGCTTTCCCGCGCAGGAGTAGGTGCTTTGACGGTAGTAGACGGCGATACCATATCCCCCTCTAACATCAACCGCCAGCTCATCGCCCTGCACAGCACAGTGGGACAGGACAAAGTCTGTGTTATGAAGGCGCGGATTGCGGATATCAACCCCAACATTAAAGTCTTTGCTGAAAAGATTTTTTACTGTGAGGAAAATGCCGACGCAATTGATTTTTCACAGTTTGATTACGTTGTTGACGCTATTGACACCGTTTCTTCAAAGCTTTTAATAATTGAAAGGGCAAAAAAGTGCGGTGTGCCGATTATTTCTTCGATGGGGACAGGCAACAAGCTTGACCCCACCGCCTTTAAAATATCCGACATTAAAAAGACCTCGGTCTGTCCGCTTGCACGCGTTATGCGCCGTGAGCTTAAGGCACGCGGAATTGACACCTTAAAGGTGCTTTATTCCGAAGAAAAGCCGCAAAATCAGGACGGGGGCCGCACACCTGCGAGCATTTCCTTTGTGCCGTCGGTGGCCGGTCTTATTATCGCCGGCGAAGTAATAAAGGACATAATCAAACAATAAATTTAAAGAGGTAGGAAGCTACCTCTTTTTTTGATGTTGCAGTTTTTAATAAAATATGGTAATATTATTTGAATGATGTTTTGAGGAGGCGTGGATATGTCTGATAACAGAGCTATTGGTGTTTTCGACTCGGGTCTTGGCGGACTGACGGTCGTTAAAGAGCTTGAAAGGCTTCTGCCCTTTGAAAAAATTGTATATTTTGGCGATACGGGACGTGTGCCCTACGGTAACAAAAGCAGAAGCACCATCCGCAAATATGCCCTGCAGGATGAAAAATTCCTGCTTTCGCGCGACGTTAAGATGATTATTGCCGCCTGCGGAACGGTATCTTCTGTGGCTTTTGACACCGCAGACGCTCTACCTGTTCCCTTTGTTGAGGTTGTGAGCCACGCCTCTGCCGCTGCCGTTAAGGCCAGTAAAAACAAAACCATCGGTGTTATCGGCACCTCTGCCACCATTAAAAGCGGCGCGCACAAAAAGCATATTTTAAGGCTTTGCCCCGATGCT
>CALDPI010000088.1 GCA_937912045.1 uncultured Clostridia bacterium | reverse complement strand
CAATGTAAAATACATCGCAAAGATTTGCTAAATCCGAAAGCGACAGGTCGTTTTTATCGCTCATAAGTCCGTAGCCGAGACGTGCACCGTCCAAAAACAAAGGCAAATTATGCTTTTTGCAAACCTCGCTTATTTCGGTAAGCTCCGCCTTGGAATACAACGTTCCGTTTTCAGTCGGAAAAGACACATATACCATTCCTGGCTGAACCTCATGCTCGTGTGTAGAATTGTTAAAATGCTCTGCAACGAGCTTTTCAATCTGTGAAGCGGTAATTTTACCATCATCAGACGGTAGCGTTAAAACCTTATGTCCGCTGGCTTCAACGGTTCCGGATTCATGCACGGCAATGTGGCCTGTCGAGGCGCTGATAACGCCCTGATAAGCACGCAATGTTGCTGCAATAACGGTTGAATTAGTCTGTGTTCCGCCAACCAAAAAATGAACGTTAACGTCTTCCCTGCCGCAAAGCTTTTTTATATACTCCTTAGCTTTTTCACAATACTCATCAACGCCATAGCCTGCCGTCTGCTCGTAGTTTGTATCAATAAGCTTTTGTAAAACGGACGGATGTGCTCCCTCCGCATAATCACATTCAAATCTAATCATAAATACCTCTTATTTAGCCATAGGATGAAAACGTCTGTACGACTGTGCATACTTATTTTTCATAAGCTGTGCATAAACCTGTGTTGTTGATATATCGGAATGGCCAAGCATTTCTTTAATATCCTGTAATTGTGCGCCATTTTCCAGCAAATGAGCCGCAAAAGAATGACGAAGCGTATGTGGTGTAATGTCTTTATTGATTTTGGCCGATTCAGCATATTGCTTTATAATCTTCCAAAAACCCTGTCGTGTGAGGGGTTGTCCGCTCATATTTGTAAAGAGCTTATCCTCCCCGCCGTCCGACACGATAACGTCACGCACACCTGACAAATAGTTGGCAATAGATTTTACCGCATCGGGATATATCGGAATAATACGCTCGCTTGAATCGGTATGAAGATGCAAAATGCCAATTTGCAGATTTACATCAGAAACCTTAAGGTCGATTATTTCCGAAACCTTAATACCGGTTGCATATAAAAGCTCAAGCATTGCCTTATCGCGACAGCCCTTATAGTTTGAACAATCAGGCTGAGAAAGAAGTAAAACAACCTCTTTATTCGATAAAATCTCCGGAAGTTTTTTCTGCTGTTGTGGAACAAACTTAACCGTTTTTACGGGGTTTTCTTTAACAATTTTATTGTTTGAAAGATATGTAAAGAAAGAGCGCAATGAAGCGGTGATTCGCGCTATTGTTGCGTCCGATTTTCCAAGAGAATGAACAAATTTCAAATAATGCATAACCGTATCTGCGGATATTTCTGCGGCAGAACTTATATTATTGGCAGAACAGTATGAGGAAAACTGCCCGATGTCGCGCATGTACGACTCGAGCGTGTTTTTTGAGGATTTCTTTTCAGTTTTAAGATATTCATTAAATCTTAAAATCAAGTCCTGCATTTTAAACGTTCCTTTTCCTACATTATACTGATTTTATCAATAAACGAGACGGATAAAACCGCCTCTAAAAGTGCTGAAAATGCCGCTATGAGCAATAAAAACACAAACTGCTTACAATATCTTGTAAGGCGCGAAAACAAGTTCCCTGCGCGCGGCTCGGGCATTACCTGGCGAGTTAATAAAAGCGAAAATCCAAAGGCGTGCTTACCTGCGAAAAATAAGCAGAAATTACCGATTAAAGCCGACGGTATCATAATAATTAACGCATATAAAATACCGTTTAGCGAAAAACTGCTGTACAAATGCGCTGTGATTAAGCCGTACAAAAAACCGCAAAACGATATAACTATCGGCGTAATGGCAACACCAGTAATGCTTATACCGCATACAAACACGGCGGCCAAAAAAGGCAGCCAACTTAAAAGCGCATTAAAATACACCTTAATAAACGTGCTGTCAATACGTTTAGAATTAAAACTTTCAAACGCATCGGCGGCAAATGCCGAGAGTGCATCGTTTCGCAGAAACATAATGACGCCTATAAGTATTCCGATAATATAAACGCCGAACATTATAAAGAAAGGATATCCTTCCCTTAAAATTTCAATTACCGTACGCGTTTTCCAATAAACTGTTTTTGAAGTCTGCATATCTTGTCCCTCCGTTCATAGAATTATATGATTGGAGAGTTGGAATAATGCAAAAATCAAGATATAGTTTACAGCACAACAATCGGTCACAACATATTGATAAATAACCGATATTATGTAACCTTATAATATATTATGCGGAAATTTTAGTCAAAAAAAGACAGCGCAAAAAGCCCTGCATTAATAGTTATACAACATTTTAGATATTATGTCAACAAAATATTTTTAATAAAATAATATTATGTAAACTTATTATGTAAACCACATAATGTGGGGTTACGTTGGTTTTATGTAAACTATGTATAGTGCTCTTGAAAACAAGAATAAATAATGGTATAATATTGCGGGGTGAAAATTATGGATAAAACCGTACTTATTACCGGTGCATCAAAAGGAATTGGCGCCGCAACCGCAATTATGTTTGCACAAAACGGATACAACGTTATTATAAACTACTGCTCTTCTGCAGAGTCTGCAATTTTGCTTGAAAAATCGCTTAAGGAAAACGGCTTCTCTGCCCTATCATATATGGCTGACGTTTCAAAAACCAACGACGTTAACCGTATGGTAAATGACGTTATTGAAAAATTCGGAAAGATTGACGTTTTAATTAATAACGCAGGCATTGCGCAGCAAAAGCTGTTTACCGATATTACAGATGCCGATTGGGACAGAATGGTATCTATAAATCTCACAGGCACCTTTAACTGTTGTCGCGCCGTAATACCACATATGGTGTCCCGAAAGAGTGGTTCTATCATAAACACTTCTTCCATTTGGGGAATTACAGGTGCCTCTTGTGAAGCACATTATTCTGCTGTTAAGGCAGGAATAATCGGTATGACCAAGGCTCTCGCCAAGGAGCTCGGTCCCTCAGGAATTCGCGTAAACTGCGTTGCTCCCG
>CALDPI010000087.1 GCA_937912045.1 uncultured Clostridia bacterium | reverse complement strand
GCAATATGTCCATCCGAGCTTTACTTACAGAATTATATACGACTTCTCTATCACATTTTAATCTATCACTTACAAATTCTAATGATTCTGGATTATTTTCAATAGCCTTTAAAACTATTTCTTTATCACTAAAAGGATATTTTCTATTTTAATTAGTTTATATGAATTACATAACCAGATGGATTCGGAAGGTTATGAAGTGAATTTTAATTGGATTTTAAATTATATAAGGAAGATTTATATTTAATATAATTTCTAAAATAAATAAATACTATCGAGTTTTATAAACATATTAAATATAAAGGAGGTACAAAATGGGAAAATGCGTAAAATGCGGGGCAGAGATGGAAGAAAATGCCGTTTTTTGCACCGAGTGCGGCGAAAAAGTGATTTCTGAAGTTCAGACGCAAGAGACGAATGATGCCGAAACCGTTGCAGAAAAATGCGATGCTCCGGAAGGTGTCTGCGATAATGAAAAATCGGATGACGAAAAAAGTGTCGATCCGTTGGTTATAAAAAGAAGACCTGCGATGCGAACACCGACAAATGATCGTATGACGTTAGATACAGAATCGTTTGAAGCAAAGAAAAAACGCAAAAAAACGGGCGTTGGCAGTGCGCTTTTGCGCATTGGTATAATATTCGTTTCCTCTCTTTTGCTTGCATTTGTCATAATCCTTTTCGGTGCAGAATATCTGGGCATCGGTGTTGGCCGTGGTGTAGAGGTCGTGGTCGAGATTGAAAAGGGTGCCTCCACACGCGCCATCGCAGAGGAGCTCAAAGAGGTCAACGCCATAAACAGTCCGCTTATGTTCCGCGTTTATTCAAAGCTTATGGGCTATGACGGACAGTATCAGTACGGCGTTTACAGCTTTAAAAATGAGCTGGGCTATAGCGAGCTTACGGAGCTTTTAAGAACAGAGGGTGCCACCGCTGAAAGCGTGCGTGTCACCATACCCGAGCGCGCGTCAATCGACGATATTATCGAGCTGCTTGTTAAAAACGGCGTCTGCACACGCGCAGATTTCATAAAAGCGATGGACAGCGACCGCTACAAATACGACTTTGTAGAGGCTCTCCCGACAGAGCAGGTTTATTACCGCTTTGAAGGTTATCTTTTCCCCGATACTTACGAGTTTTACTGTTATGAGGATTCGGCAGAATGTGCTGAGCTTGCCATTGACAAAATGCTCGCTAAAATGGATAGCGTCCTGACAGACGAGCTTCGCAAAAAGGCGACCGATATGGGCTATTCCATACACGAAATTCTGACAATGGCATCGGTTGTCGAGCTTGAGGCAAGCGGCAACCCCGAACAGATGAAGAGCGTTGCACAGGTGTTTTATAACCGTCTGAACGAATGGGAAAATCCGTTGCTTGGCTCGTCGCCCACCGCAAAATACAAATACGGCAAGGGCAGATACGACACCAACAAAAACGCAGGAATTCCCCCCGGACCTTATTGCTCGCCGAGCAAAAAAGCAATCGAGGCAGCCTGTGACCCCGACACTGCCTGTAAGGCAACCTATTTTGTTACCGATGCAAAGATGAATTTTTATTACACCTATTCGCTCAAGGAGCACAATGCAATTATAAGAAAGTTAAAGGCAGAGAAGAACTGGATTTATGAGTACTACGATTAAACTACCCGAGCTTTTGTGCCCTGCAGGAGATATAGAAAGGCTTAAAGCGGCGGTCGATTTCGGCGCCGACGCCGTCTATCTCGCGGGGGAGGAGTTTGGAATGCGCACCGCCGCAAAAAACTTCGGTGAGGACGATTTGCGAAAGGGCGTAGAATATGCCCATGCGCACGGTGTCAATGTGCACGTCACCTGTAACACCATTCCGCATAACGACGAAATTATGCGGCTTCCTGCCCATCTTGAGCTGCTCTCAGACGTCGGTGTTGATGCTATTATCGCGTCCGACCTCGGCACCATCGGCCTTGTGAAAAAATATGCTCCGCGTCAGCAGCTGCACGTTTCGGTGCAGTCGGGCATTGTCAATTATGAAACGGCGCGTGCCTTTGCAGATATGGGTGCAGACAGGGTCGTTCTCGCAAGGGAACTGCCGCTTGAGGAAATTGCCGAAATCCGCGCAAAAACACCCAAAGAGCTCGAGCTGGAGGCCTTTGTCCACGGCGCAATGTGTGTGTCCTTTTCGGCAAGATGCCTGTTATCAAGCTATATGACGGGCAGAGATGCCAACAGGGGCGATTGCGCCCAGCCGTGCCGATGGAGCTATTCGCTTATGGAGGAAAAACGCCCCGGACAGTATTTTGACATAACCGAAACCGACAAGGGCACCTACATTCTGAATTCTAATGATTTGTGTATGGCAGAGCACCTTGATAAAATGGTTGCGGCAGGCGTCTCGAGTCTTAAAATCGAGGGCAGAGCAAAATCCCATTACTACGTTGCCGTCACGGCAAACGCATATCGTGGCGCGGTTGACAGCCTTGGCCTTCCGGGCGAGTGGCGACTGCCTGCCTGGGTAATGGAGGAGCTTAATAAGATAAGTCACCGCACCTATTCGCACGGCTTCTATTTCGGACGTCCCGAAAACGCGCAGACCTATGCGTCTGCAGGGTATATAAGGGATTATACCGTTGCAGGTGTCGCGACCGATTATTCGGACGGAATGGTGTCGCTCACACTTAAGAATAAATTCCTTCGCGGACAGGTTTTTGACTGCCTTTCCCCAAGGGAAGAGCCGTTTATCATAAAGGCAGACGAAATGTATGACGAAAACGGCAACGCGATTGATACAGCGCCACACCCAATGATGACGGTCAAAATCCCCTGTGACCGACCGATAAAGGTCGGCTCACTTTTCAGAATGTCGGCAGAATAAATTTCTAAAAACACCGCCTATGCGGTGTTTTTTTATGCGCTTTTGTCAAAAATATAATCGGTGATATTATGAAAAGAAAATTAAGCGTTATGGAAAAACGGAGCGCGTTTTGCCTTTTTCTGCTCACAATGCTGTTTCTTGTGGCGGCACTGCGGATAATGACGGTTGTAAGCCGCGAGGAGCTCAGCAGCGCGGCAAAAAACCAAACAACGTACAGACTCACCGTTACGCGTCAGCGCGGAACAATTTTTGATACCAATATGAAATCTCTCACCAACCAAAAAACAAAGACCTACACCGCCGTAACCCCCACAGACGAGGGTAAAAGCACAATGAGCCGATACCTCGACATAGCGCAAATGCAGGAGCTTTCCAAAAAATTGGCAGACGGAATGCCCGTCCTCATCGAAACCGAAGAAGAACTCACAGGCGAGGGGGTCAAAAGCATTACGGTGCCCGTCTGTGAGGACGAGGATACACTCGCACCCCATCTTATAGGCTATCTCGGCGGCGACGGTCACGGTGTCAGCGGTCTGCAAAAAACCTTTGACTCCCTGCTTTACAGCGAAAATACGGTTGATTTTCTTTATGCGCGTGACGCACGCGGAGAATTCCTTTCGCATTTTTCGGTCGAAACCGCAGGGGATGAGCGCACCGCACTCAGCGGGGTTAAAACCACCATAGATGCCGACCTTCAGGCGCTTGCGGAGGAGGCTATGTCAGACTTCAAATCGGGTGCGCTTTTGGTGAGCGAGGTTGGCACAGGCAAAATCCGCGCCCTTGTCAGCCGACCCGACTATAACCCCGTAAACGTGGTGGATTATCTCGACGACGATTCGTCACCGCTAATAAACCGCGCTTTTTGTGCGTATAACGTTGGCTCGGTTTTCAAACCCTGCGTGGCGGCTGCTGCACTTGAACAGGGCGTTTTCGGCGCCTTTTTGAACAACTGCACAGGCAGCAAAAAAATCGGTGATAAGATTTTTGCCTGCCATAAGGCGAGCGGACACGGACTTTTAAATCTTACAGATGCGATAGCCTTTTCCTGTAACACGTATTTTTATACCCTCGGTCAAAAGACGGGCGGTGCCGCCGTCTGCGGTATGGCAAACTCGCTTTTTTTCGGTCAGCGCCACACCTTTTATGACGGATTTTATACAGAAAAGGGCAATATGCCGACCGAGTCAGCGGTGGCACAAAGCGAGCAGACCCTTGCAAATACGGTAATCGGTCAGGGCGATTTAATGCTCACCCCCGTATCACTTTTGACCCTTTATGAAGCCATTGCAAACGGGGGAGAGTATTTTATGCCGTCACTTATTGAGGGAATTGTGACCGACGGCGCCTTAAAAGAAAATCCCCAATCGGCACCCACGAGGGTTATGAGCGAGCAAACCGCAGGCATTTTAAAGGACGCGCTGTGCGAGGTAATAAAAAAAGGCACAGGCAGGGCGGCGGCGCCCAAAAACTGCACAGCAGCAGGCAAAACCGCCACAGCGCAAACAGGATGGCTCATAGACGGAAAGGCGGTTGACCATTCGTGGTTTTGCGGTTTTTTTCCTGCCGAAAGCCCGCGCTACGTCGTCGTCATAATAAGCGAGAACACAAGCGGTGGCGGCACCGCTTGTCCACCCGTATTTTCCGCCCTTGCAGATGCGATTTATACGCTTAAATTAAGTTGACAAAGTGGGTTTATAGATATATACTAATAGTGTATGTAAATTTGTATAAGCGAGGAAGATAAAAATGCAATGGACATCACTTAACGATTTGAGAGAAAAATATTTGTCGTTTTTCGAATCAAAGGGACACCTCCGTTTGAAGAGCTTTTCCTTGGTGCCGAACAACGATAAATCACTTTTGCTTATAAACTCGGGTATGGCACCAATGAAAAAATACTTCACAGGTGAGATAACACCTCCGAGAAACCGCGTTACCACCTGCCAGAAGTGCATAAGAACACCCGACCTTGAGCGTGTTGGTAAAACCGCACGCCACGGTACATATTTTGAAATGCTCGGAAACTTCTCCTTTGGCGATTATTTCAAGGACGAAGCAATTCCGTGGGCGTGGGAGTTTTTGACAAAAACCCTCGAAATACCGGAGGAGCTTTTGTGGCCATCGGTCTATGAGAGCGACGACGAGGCCTATAACATCTGGCGCAACGTAATCGGAGTCCCTGCGGAGCGCATTGTAAAGCTCGGCAAGGCGGACAACTTCTGGGAGCACGGCACAGGTCCTTGCGGGCCCTGCTCCGAAATTTATTTTGACCGCGGCGAAAAGTATGGCTGCGGCTCCCCCGACTGCAGACCCGGCTGCGAATGTGACAGATATATGGAAATCTGGAACAACGTTTTCACCCAGTTCAATAATATGGGTGACGGCACGTATAAGGAGCTTGAGCATAAAAACATTGACACGGGAATGGGACTTGAGCGTCTTGCCTGTGTAATGCAGGGTGTCGACAATATGTTCGAGGTTGATACCGTTCGCAACATTTTAGACCACGTCTGCAAAATTGCAGAATGTGATTACGGCAAGGGTGCCGATACCGATATGTCGGTTCGCGCAATTACCGACCACATCCGCGCATCAACCTTTATGATTTGCGACGGCATCATACCCTCAAACGAGGGACGCGGCTACGTTTTGCGCAGAATCCTGCGTCGTGCCGCACGCCACGGAAAGCTGCTTGGCATAAAGCGTGCATTCCTTCCTGAGCTGTGTGATACTGTTATAAACGAAAACAAATCGGCATATCCCGAGCTTGTGGAAAAGGCCGACCTTATAAAAAAGGTTATCTCCTTTGAAGAGGAGGCCTTCAGCAAAACAATAGACCAGGGACTTTCCCTGCTTTCAAACCTCGTAAACAAGGGCGGCGTGCTCGCAGCAGAGGATGCTTTCCGCCTTTACGATACCTACGGCTTCCCGCTTGACTTAACCAAGGATATTTTAGAAGAACACGATATGACGGTTGACGAAGAGGGCTTTAAGGTTTATATGGAAGAACAGCGCAGCCGCAGCCGTAACGCGCGCAAGGCTTCAGACGGCGAATCGTGGAAGAGTGACGGCATTTCCTTTGACGAGGCAGCCGCTACCGAATTCTTCGGCTATACACAGAACACAGCAGAGGCAAAGGTTGTCGCAATCGTTGCCGACGGTGAAAAGTGTGATATTATCGGCGCCGGACAGACGGGTGTTATTGTGCTTGATAAAACCGTATTTTACGGCGAGGGCGGCGGCCAGGTCGGTGATACGGGTGAGCTTATTGGTGCAGGTGGCGCTGTGTTTACCGTTAAAAACACCGAAAAAACAGGCGGCGGCGTTTATACCCATGCAGGACAGATGACAGACGGCGCAATCGCCGTTGGCGATACCGTAACGGCCAATATTGACGTTGCACGCCGCGAGGCTATACGCCGCAACCACACCGCAGCCCATCTGCTTCAGGCAGGTCTTCGTGCAGTGCTTGGCACCCACGTAGAACAGGCAGGTCAGTACGTAAACGAAAACGCTGTGCGCTTTGACTTTACACATTTTTCCGCACTCACAGAGGAGGAAAAGTCGGCGGTTGAGGCCTACGTTAACTCCGCAATTTTAGAGGGCATTGTGGTTGACAACCGCGAAATGCCTATAGACGAGGCAAAGAAAATGGGTGCAATGGCACTCTTTGGTGAAAAGTACGGCGATGTTGTACGCGTTGTAAAAGCAGGTGACCGCTCTGTCGAGCTTTGCGGCGGTACCCACGTTGACAACACCGCAAAAATCGGACTTTTCAAAATTGCAAGCGAAAGCTCGGTTGCTTCGGGCGTTCGCAGAATCGAAGGCTATACAGGCTATGGCGTGCTTGCCCTTATTGAAAAATATGCCGCCTTGGCAGAGAATACCGCAAACGCACTCAAGCTTGGCAACCCGTGGGGAATTGCCGACCGCGCCGCACAGCTGTCACAGGAGCTTAAAAACCGCGAAAAAGCGGTTGAAAAGCTGGAGGCTCAGCTTGCCGCAGGCAAGGTTAAAGACCTTTACGATAACGCGAAAACGGTTGGTAATTGCAAGCTTATAACCGCGCTTATGAAGGGCGCAAGCTCGGACGACGTTAAGAATATGTGCGAGCAGATTAAGTCTGAAAAACCCGATTTCGTAACACTTCTTGCTGCGGAAAACGCAGGCAAGCTTACCTTCTGTGTGTCCTGCGGTGCAGACGCTGTAAAGAGCGGCGCCCATGCAGGCAACCTCGTGCGTGAGGTTGCAAAGCTCACAGGCGGTAACGGCGGCGGCAGACCCGATTTTGCAATGGCAGGCGGCAAGGACGCAGCTCTTGCACAGTCGGCTTTGGATGCGGCAGAAAAAATTCTTGCCGGTATGATGTAGGTGACAAAAATGGATTGCTTATTTTGTTCAATCATAAAGGGTGAAATACCCAGCACAAAGGTTTTTGAAAACGAGTTTGTGTATGCATTTCTGGACATTGCACCGCAGGCACCCTTCCACGCGGTTATCGTCCCCAAGCAGCATATCGCAAGCGCCGCCGAAATAACGGCGGAAAACAGCCATCTCATCGCAAAGGTGTATGAGGCTGTGGCGGAAATCGCAAAACGTGAGAATCTCGAAAACGGTTTTCGCGTTGTGAATAATTGCGGCGAGGACGGCGGACAAACGGTGGGCCATATTCATTTTCACCTGCTTGCACGCCGAAATCTTGCCTGGCCTCCGGGCTAAAATGACTGAGGTGATTTTATGAGAGATACGTATAAGCTGACAATAGCAGGCTGTGAACGCGAGTTTAAAAAATTCGCGGTCAGCGACAGCCTTGATATTGCCGCATTCATAATTTTCGGTGATGTTGAACTCACTATAAAGGGCTGCGAAGAATTATTAAAGCGCGCACCTGAATTTGATGTAATTGTAACACCCGAAGCCAAGAGTATTCCTATTGCGTACGAAATGGCGCGTCAGAGTGAAAAGCCTTACGTTGTAATCCGCAAGGGCACAAAGGTTTATATGGGAAATCCCATTTCGGTTAGCGTACGCTCTATCACAACCCAGCGTGAGCAAAAGCTTTATTTAGGTGAAGACGACGTTGCCGCCATTAAAGGCAAACGCGTGCTGATTGTTGACGACGTTATAAGCACGGGCGAATCGCTTGATGCGGTTCGCAAGCTGATGGAGGCTGCAGGTGCAAAGGAAGCGGCGGCCTGTGCCTACTTTGCGGAGGGCGACGCTGCCGACCGCAAGGATATCATCTTCCTCGAAAAACTACCGCTGTTTTTCAAATAAAAAAGTTTATCCCCGCCTTATCAATGCGGGGATTTATGCTATTATGAAAAGACCAATGCTTTTATGCGGCTGTGCCGCTCTCGGCTTATCGCTCATATCCATAGCAGCACCGCCAAGGGTATTGTTTTGCTTGGCGGCGCTTATTGCCGCCGCGGTGGTAGCCTTGTGCGTTTTAAAACCCGCTTCTCTCTTTTCTTGGCTTTCGGTTTTGCTGATGCTATTTGCCCTGTCGGTGCGGTGTGCTGCCGAAACCGAAAGGGTGCAAACCGCCAAGGCTATGGACAAAAACACCACGGTTACGGGTGTTGTGACCGCCGTTTCATATAACGATAACAGCGCTGTATATACCGTAGCGTCGGACGGGGTTAAAATAAATCTTGTGAGTGTTGGCGGATATGGCCTAAGGGACGGACAGAAAATAATCGCACAGGTCCGAATGCTCAGCAAAGGTGAGTACAGCGATTTTAAAGGCGGCGCACACGCAACCGCATACCTTTTAAGACTGCAAAGCGCGGAGGATACAAGCTCGTTATATACGTGGCTGCACACGCTCAGAAACGGGATTAAAAACTTATTTTACGATACCCTTTTTGGTGATGAAGCCGCAATGCTGCTCGGCCTTACAATAGGCGAAAAGGATTACATAAGTGAAGGTCTCTCACAAAACGTGCGCCGCGCAGGCGCAAGTCATATAATGGTTGTGTCGGGTCTGCACCTGGGTATAATTGTGGGCACTTTTTTAAAATTTACCCGACGCTTTTGTATGGATAGATTCATAGTCGGTGTTTTGGGTATAGTGATAATTCTGTTTCTCATCGCCTTGACGGGCTTTACCGCCTCGGTCATTCGCTCGGGCGTGGCATATCTGATTATTTTGTTCGGCCTTTTGGTGAGAAGAAAGCCCGACGCGTTCAACTCATTCTTTGCCGCAATCGCAATTAACGTGTTTATAAATCCGCTTGTAATTTTAAGCGTTTCTTTTCAGCTTTCTGCTGCCGCGACCTTTGGCGTACTGGTCATAGCCCCGTCGATAGACGGCATTATAATGAGAAGGGCGGGAAACACCGCACTCGATAAAATAGCGAGCGCAATTTCCTCTATCGTGTCGGTGGCGCTGGGCGCAACCCTTGCAACGCTACCGTTCACACTGTGGCATTTTTCCACGTTTTCTTTGGTTTCTATGGCGACAAATCTGCTCATAACACACCTTGTTACAGGCGCACTTGTGCTTTCTGTGCTGGCAACGGCGTG
>CALDPI010000086.1 GCA_937912045.1 uncultured Clostridia bacterium | reverse complement strand
GATAACGTCGCCGCTCTCTACGCGGTACTGCTTTCCGCCTGTTTCGATGATTGCGTACATTTCCTTGGCACCTGCCTTAATTCAGTCTCGCTACTGCTGGGCGCACCCTGAAAATCAGGGCAACTTGATAAAAGCCCACAATATGCGGCTCTACCACTATACCACCATAAAACGCAAATGTCAAGCATTATTTTGTAAGCGTTCCGCCGTCGGTTTTTATGACCATATAGACCTGTTCTTCCATTAGCGTATCGCTGTTGATATATACAAGAATTTCTTCATCTGCGGCATTTTTACAAAGGAATTCATAGCACTGTATTTCTCTGCCGCCTGGCGACGGTATGAGCACCTGTTTTTCATTTTCAATCGCAAGCTCCTTGCTGACAACCGTCCTTGCCTCTTCTACGGTTTTTTGCGGCGTTTTTATGGTTCTTGCAGTGTGATTCATCAGATAACCGTTTGCCTCATACAGCACGACCTCGCCCGTATCAAGTGCCACACCGACCTTTATCAAATCCGTATAGCAGACGGTTCTGCCCTCTTTATACGCAAAGTTCACCGTGCAGACGCCCTCGTCCACAAAGTAATAGCTCGTTTCAAAGCTGTCCTGCGTATAGTCTGACAGCCACCGTTTTGCCACGTCGACCGCCTGCTCATAGCTGAACGTCTGCTCTTTTGGTGTGCTGTATTTTCTGAAATACACGACGTAGCCGCCCTTTTTGGTGACCGAAATTTCATATTCATTTCCACCGAACCTATATGCTTCAAGTGTTCCCGTTTCCTCGCCCGAAAGGGTTAATTTATCCACCGTGCAAGAAAGTGCATATGCGGCGTTCTGCAGTGCCTCTTCCTCGGTCACCGTCTTGGCCTTTTTGAGCATTTGAGACTCCCTGCTTAAAATGTGGCTCGAGTACGGGCCGTCGTATATAAGCGTTGGATAACTGTCAATGCTGTCCTGTATGTCCGAAAGGCTTGGCATAATTTCTTCCTGCTCGCCCGAAATTTCCAAAAACATCTTGCTTCCGTCCTCATACCGAATGCGCATTTCCTCGACACCTGCGGACAGGTGCTCCGCTATTTGCGAAAGCTTATAAAAATTTTCCCTTTCCGCTTCGGTTGGAGCAGCACCTGCAATGCTCTGCTTTGCAATGGTAAGCGAATAATCGCCCACCTGAGAAACAAACTTAAAAAGCGGTGATAAATCGCCCTCGGTCAGCGGAAGCGAGGCAAGCGCCGACATTGCCGTTCCTGCTTCACGGTACACCTCTGCAGCGATATTGCAAAACTGCGTGGGTGTGGTCACGTAGGCGCTTTTTTTGAGCTCGATATCGATATTCGAAAGGCTGTCACACAGGTCAGAAAGAGAGCGCATATAGCTATAACGCAGTCGGTTACCATAGCCGTCTTTCTGGTTTTTTACCCTTATGAGAAAGCCAACGGGCACCAAAAACAGCGCGAGCGCAAAAGATACTATTCTTACAATACTTTTTCTCTTCATACTTACACCTCGATAATAATATTTTCCGCTCGGTACCAAAATATGCTTTTTTCGAAATAGGTGTTGTAATTATTGTATAACAGTATTATAATATTACTAACTATGATATATGTTGGGGAGTTTGTGCATTTGGATAACATTATCTATCTTGACAACAGTTCTACCACTGCGGTTTGTCCCACGGCGGTTAAATACATAAACGAGGCACTTGAAAATTACGGCAATCCGTCCTCTCTGCACATTATGGGAATGCGCGCCGAGGACGAGCTTTCTCTCGCAAGAAGTGCCGTTTCGGGTGTTCTTTCCTGTCGGGATGATGAGGTTTTCTTCACCGGAAGCGGCACCGAGGCCAACAACACGGCGATTATGGGCGCGGTTGCGGCAAGGAAAAAACGCGGCGACCGAATTATTACCACCACGATTGAGCACCCCTCTGTATTAAAGGTTTTTGAACGTCTTTCTTCCCAGGGCTTTGATGTAATATATCTGAAGCCTGACAAAAACGGCGTTATTGATAAGGCTGAGCTTAGGGCCGCCGTTAACGAACGCACAATACTTTTAAGCATTATGCTGGTCAACAACGAAATTGGTTCTGTGGAGCCGATAAAGGCGGCGCGCGAGGCGATTGTTAAGGCAAAGGCTCCTGCCCTTTTGCACTGTGATGCCATACAGGCCTTTGGCAAGATTAAATGCAACGTTATAGAGCTCGGGGTTGACCTTTTGAGTGCGAGTGCACACAAAATAAACGGACCGAAGGGTGTCGGCATTTTGTACAAGGCAAAGAACGTTCACATTGAACCGCTGATTTTGGGAGGCGGACAGGAGATGGGGCTTCGCTCCGGCACGGAGAGCGTTCCGCTGATTGCGGGTTTGCGCGGTGCTATTGAGGAATTGCCCACCTGCAGCGCGTACGAAAAGCAGATGCGCACGCTTTGTGACTATGCAAAGGAAAGGTTGACGGCTACTGGTTTTATGAAAATAAATTCGCCCGTTGACGCGGTTCCGTATATTCTCAACGTTTCCATGGTGGGATACCGCTCTGAAACACTGTTGCATTTTCTTGAGAGAAAAAATATTTTTGTTTCAAGCGGAAGCGCGTGCGCCAAGGGCAAGGGCAGCTACGTACTGCACGAAATCGGACTGCCCCAGAATGAAATTGACAGCGCGCTGCGAATCAGCCTTGGACGGTACAACACAAAATCAGACATCGACAGGCTGTGTGAGGCGCTTATTGAGGCAAAAGAAACACTAAGAGGTACAAAATGAAGGAAATTATTTTAATTAAAAACGGCGAGCTTGTGCTTAAGGGGCTCAACCGCAGAACTTTTGAAGATATACTTATTAAAAACATTAAAAAGCGCATTGCCAATCTTGGCACATTCAAGATTGAGCGCGCACAATCGACCATTGTAATCACTCCGCTTGAGGATAACTTTGATATGGACGAGGCCGTAAGCCGCGTTGGCTGTGTTTTCGGAATTTCCGCCTACAGCCGCGCTGCCGTTTGTGAAAAGGACATAGAGGCTATTATTGCGACCGCAAAAGAATACCTGAAGCCGTTTTTGGCCGACGTTTCTACCTTTAAGGTTGAGGGCAAGCGCTCTGACAAAAAGTTTCCGCTCAAGTCGCCCGAGATTTGTTATGAGGTTGGTGGTGCACTTTTAGAGGCGTTCCCCCACCTGTCTGTTGATGTTCACGAGCCCGAGCTTACCGTTACGGTTGAGATACGTGACCGCGAGGCATACATACGCGCAGGCCAGTTGCGCGGTGCAGGCGGTATGCCTGTTTCCAGCAGCGGACGTGCCGCCGTTATGATTTCGGGCGGAATTGACAGTCCTGTTGCGGCCTATCTTATGGCACGCCGCGGACTTGAGCTCAATGCAATACATTTTGCCAGTCCGCCATACACAAGCCCCCGCGCCGAGCAAAAGGTGCGCACGCTTCTCTCACGCGTGGCGCGATACAGCGGCACCATAAGACTTGGTATTGTTCCATTTACCGAAATACAGGAAGAGATTGCAAGAAACTGTCCTGAAGAATATTTCACCCTTATAATGCGCCGAATGATGCTGCGCATTTCGCAAAGGATTGCGGCAGGCCGTGATTGCGGTGCACTGATTACGGGTGAGAGTCTGGGTCAGGTTGCGAGCCAGACGATGCCTGCGCTTGCCGTTACGGATGCGCTGGCTGAAATGCCTGTTTTGCGCCCGCTTATCGGAATGGACAAGGAAGACATTATTGCAATATCACGCAAAATCGACACCTTTGAAATTTCTATTCAGCCGTATGAGGACTGCTGCACGGTATTCACGCCAAAGCATCCGCGCACACGTCCCACCGTTGCACAGTGTGAGGCGGCAGAGGCGGCTTTAAACATTGAAGAGCTTGTAAACAAGGCTGTGGAAAACACAGAATATTCCTATATAGATTAGGTGGTAACTATGAACGGTGAAATCATTTGCGTCGGTACCGAGCTGCTTTTAGGCGATATTGTCAACACTAACGCGCAGTTTTTATCGACCGAGCTTGCCAAGCTTGGAATAAACGTATATAACCAATCGGTTGTCGGCGACAATGCTGAGAGGATTAAGCACACCCTATCCGAAGCGCTCAGCCGCAGCGACATTTTGGTGTTCACAGGCGGTCTTGGGCCCACGCAGGACGACCTGACAAAAGAGGCCATTGCCGATTTCTTCAAACTACCGTTAATTGAGGACGCTGAAAGCCGCGCGCGTATGGAAGCATTTTTCCGCCGCACAGGCAGAGAAATGAGTGAAAGCAACTACAAGCAGGCATTAGCACCCAAGGACTCGCGCGTTTTTCAAAACGACGTTGGTACCGCACCCGGATATGCGATTGAACGCGACGGCAAAACCGTTATAATCCTGCCCGGCCCCCCAAGGGAAATGCAGTATATGTTTAAGAAGTCCGTAAAGCCGTTCTTGACACTGAAGACAAACAGCACCATTGAGATGGAGTCTGCCATTGAGGGCAAAATCAAAGAACACACCGAAAAGAAGAACCCCACGACCGCACCCTACGCCAAGGACGGAGAAATTGCTCTGCGTGTAACCGCAAAGGCCGAAACCGAAAGCGAAGCTGACAGACTTTGCGTGCCGACGATAAATTCTATTAAAGAAATTCTTGGCGACAGCGTTTACGGGGTTGACAGCAAGGGACTCAACTACGCCGTTGTTGAGCTGCTTAAAGAAAAAAATATGAAGATTGCGACGGCAGAATCCTGCACGGCAGGCCTGCTTTCTTCGCTTATAACCGAGGTGCCCGGCTCTTCACAAATTTTTGATTTTGGTGTTTCTGCGTATGCCAACCACATTAAAACAAGTGCACTTGGCGTACCTGCAAGCATTATAGAAAAGTACGGTGCCGTAAGCGAGCACACCGCCGCATATATGGCACTCGGTGTCCGAAAGCTGTCGGGCGCTGCGCTGGGCATCGGCATTACCGGTGTTGCAGGGCCGCAAGCCAGCGAAAACAAGCCTGTCGGTCTTGTATATATTGCGCTGGCCGACCAGAAAAACATTTGGGTAAGACGCGTTATGCTCGGCCACGGCAGCAACGAGCGTGAAAAAATACGTCTTAGCTCTGCCAAAACTGCGCTTGACCTTGTAAGACGTTATCTATCCTCTCTTCCCGAGGTTATGCCGGGGGGCTTTCTTATTGGCTCTGCCCCCGTTGTTCTCAACGCGCAGCCCGCTATTGCAGGCGAGAACAACATAAGCTATAACAAGCTAAGCACACCGTATTTCTTTGTTAAGAACGATTTTACAAAGGACGCTTATGACGAATACGTTTTCGAAGGTGAAAAAGAATATGACGCTGATTCGGGCAAAAACGAATTAAAGGAAAGCACTCTGCACAGCGTTCAGGCGATTTCGACAAAGCTTTCCGCCTTTATGACCGCCATTAAGACAAAGACTTCTCCAATCACAAAGGCCTTAAAGACCGCCGGTGCTAAGATTAGTGCCGGATGGCAGAGGCTTTTGGAAACTAAATTTATGAAGAAGGTGTGCCCTATTCTACGCTCTTTCCTGCCCTGGAGGGGTGACCGCACCAAAGACGCTATGAGCAAGCTGATATTCACGGTTTCTCTTATCGCTTTGGTCGTTTCCTCCACCTATATGGTGCTTTACTTCTATGATGGCACCAAGCAAAACAACGTTAACACCGAAATACGTGACGTATATGAAAAGTCCAACGTACAGCTGAACGAGGACGGCACCTATGCAAGCTTTAACTCGCTGCTGGCCGAAAACTCGGAGACGGCAGCCTGGCTCACCGTTCCCAACTGCAACGTTGACAACCCTGTTGTTCTGGGTAAGGATAATGACTATTATTTAAACCACAACTTTCTTAAAGAAAAAAGCCGCTACGGAACGCTGTTCTTTGACTGTGCGGCAAAAATCACCCCCGAAGAAACAAGTCAGAACCTTGTCATACACGGGCATATGATGCGTGACGGCTCGATGTTTGGGTCGCTTTACAACTATAAAAACGTTAACTTTTATAAGACCAATCCCGTCATCACGCTCAGGACACTTTATGACAACGCAAAATATAAGATATTTGCTGTGATGATTACCAACGCGTCACCCGAGCAGGATAACGGCTACACCTTTAACTACACCCGCCCTGACTTTGATTCGCAAATTCAGTTTATGGAGTGGATTGACCTTATCCGCGAGAGGAGCATAATTGATACGGGTATTGAGGTTGTTGAGACCGATAATATTCTCACACTTTCAACCTGCACGTATGAATTTACCGATGCACGACTTGTTGTTTTCGCACGAAAGGTCCGTGAAAGTGAGAGCATCAAAATTGAAACCTCGCTTGTAAAGGTTAACAAAAGTCCCAGATATCCGCAGGCATACTACGACAAGAAAAAGATTGAAAACCCCTATAAAAACAAAACGGACGGTTTTAATATGTCCGACGCCGACGTAAGCTCCGACCAATCTTATTACGAATCGTCCTCGGAAACCTATTATGAGAGCAGCAGCGAGCCGACGTCTTCAATTGATGATACGTCATTGACCGAGGATACCGTTTCCGACGTTACCTCACAGGAGTCTTCGTCGACCACAATGCCCGACGGATTTAACACACCGCCGACTAATTACTTTGTGAGTTCTTCAAACATTGCAGATGCAGACAACTCCTCTGCTTTGGAGGCCGTTACATCAAATTAAAAAACAGAGAGGAAGCAGTTATATATGGCTACACCGATAAAGGCTGACATTATATATTACAAGGCCGAATCCGACTTTGAACTTGAATTTAATCTTAACGGTTGTTGCCCTATGCGACTGTTATCCAGCAAGCCGCACAACGACGGAGAGCTGCTTTCGGCACTCAGCCGTGCGGTTTCGCGCAGTCAGCTGATTTTTACCGTTGGCTCGCTCAAGGGTGAATTTTCTGTTATCTACAACGTATGTAACGCCATTGGATACGCAATGCACGAGCGCGACCTTTCCATGCTGGGCGTGACCGACCGTGTGCTTTTGCCTGCAGGTGCAATACCACTGGTGTCAACGAGCGGTATTTTCGGCGGCTGCGTTATTGAATGCGGACCGCAGGCCATTGTTGTGCTGACAGACGACAGGGCCCTCCGCAAGAGCATTATGAAAAGTCTTGTTCACCAATACGTAAGGGATTTCGGCAAGAATGCGGGCAATATGGTATCGCTTATTCGCAAGCATGAGGTCGAAACAGAAAAAAGCGACGGCGAGGACGTAAAAGAAACGAGCAGCACAGAAGAGGCTTTGGTGCCCACCCACGACAAAGCCAACATCGGTGACCCGTACACCGCTCCGAAAGAGGAGCCGAAAAAGCACGATTTCTCGGCACTGGAGGCAGAATTTCTCGCTGAAGAGGCGCCCGTGAAAAAGAAAAACAAAATTGTTGCCGTTTTGTTTGTGTTTTTGTTTCTCATAATCGGCTTTGCGGCATATATTTTCTTAGCGGAGCCGCTTGTTATTGATGAAATATATAAAGAATATTCCGCGATGTACGGCGAGAGCGGCAACTTCCCCAGTGCCGACTTTGACAAGGATTTCGGCAGACTTCACAGTGAAAACTCCGACACCGTCGGTTATATTAAAATTGAGGGCACTTCGATTGATTATCCCGTTGTGCATAAAAAGGAGGAGCCCGATTTTTACAAAGAGCATCTCTTTAACGGCTGGGACAGTTATCTTTACGGCACGCCGCACACAAAGCTGCCCATTGACAAGGACACCTATTACCGCAACATTATTGTTTACGGAAACGACCTTAAAAACGGCAGAATGTTTTCTGATGTGCGGAAGCTTTTAACCATTTCGGGCTATCGCTCATCGCCCGTTATCAGCTTTGATACGCTCTATTTTGGCGGGCAGTATAAAATCTTTGCGCTGTTTGATACCGACAAGGGCGAGATTGATAAAAAGCTTTTAGAAGGTGAATTTTTTGATAATTCACAGTTTTCCGATTACCTTTCATCCATTTTGGAAAAATCCCACATAACCACCACCGTGGACGTTTGCGAGGACGACGAGCTTCTCACCTTAGTGGCTACGGGCTTTGACAGGAACACGCTGATTTTCGCACGCAGGCTGCGCCCTAACGAGAGCGCACTTGTTGACACACAGAACGCCACCGAAAACGACGGATACCGCGATAATGACGACGTTAGGGATGAGATTTACAGCTTTGACCCGTTTACGCTCGCGGCGGTTAACGAGGTGCCGTTTTCCAGATATTCTAAAACCTTTGAGCAATATCTGAAGCCGCTGGAATACACACCACCAACCGAGGATACGTCATCGACTGACACCACTTCAAAAGAGGAAAATGACGATAAGGAAGAAACGGGCGAGCCGCTGCTCACCGTGACCGACGCCCAGACGGGTAAAACCGAATCGGGCAGTGTGCAGGATATATTGTCTAAAATTGTTGAGGCGGAAATGGGCGAAAAATATGAATCCGAGGCCCTGCGCGCACAGGCTGTTGCGAGCTATGGTTGGTTGCTTTCAAACGGTGCCGACAGCGGAAAGGCCCCCGTTGTCAGTATGAAGACGGCCACCACAAAAACCACGCTTGCGGTTAAATCGGTTTTGGGACTTAAGCCATATTATAACGGCACGCTTGCCAACACATACTATTTTAAATGTTCTGCAGGAAACACAGTTTCCTCGCTTAATTACTGGGTTGTTGACGTTCCTTATCTCAAATCGGTCAACACAAGCTTTGATAAAAACTTTGAAGGATATCTGACACGCAGAACCTACAGTACGGCCGACGTTCGCAGCTGGATATACACTGCGATAGGCATTGACCTTAACTCTGTTTCCGACCGCGAAAAGTGGTTTAGCATTAAGTATGACGAAAGCGGCACATATGCCGTTTCGGTACGCTTTGGTAATGACGTGACCGAATATCCTGCAAAGTTTTTGCGTGACTCGGTTTTCACCATTGCAAACTGTGGCGAGGATAACACACTCACCTCTACGGCATACCGCATTAGCTACGACAAAAAGAACGATTCCTTCACTATTGAGTCGCGCGGCTTGGGACACGGTGTTGGTATGAGTCAATACGGCGCCAACATTTTGGCCGAGGGCGGCAAAACATACACAGAAATTTTGGAATACTACTATGGTGGTATAACGGTTGATTATTAAAAAGGGTGATTTATTAATGGCAGAACAGCTTACACACTTTCTTAAAGATTTTTTAAGACCTGAACTGATTATTTTCATTATATCCCTGTTGCCGATTCTTGAACTGCGCGGAGGACTTATTGCGGCAGCAATTCTCGGTGTTGACTGGGCGATTGCCTTTCCCATCTGCGTCATTGGCAATATGCTCCCCATTCCGTTTGAGCTTTTGTTTATCAGAAAGATTTTCAAATGGATGAAGCGTTTCCGTCCGTTTGAAAAAATGATTACCTGGATTGAAGAGCGTGCAGAAAGAAAAAGCAAAGAAATTGAGACAAAAATTTCCATTGGTCTTTTCCTCTTTGTTGCGATTCCCCTCCCCGGCACAGGTGCCTGGACGGGTGGCTTGGTTGCAGACGTTTTAGGTGTTAAATTCAAAAAGGCAATACCGATTATAACTGTAGGTGTAATAACGGCAGGACTTATTATTTCTTTCATCAGCTACGTAATACCGATGTGGTTTTAAAAAAAAAGAGCTCTATCCAGACGGATAGAGCTCTTTTTTTAGTTGTTGGAGGACACCGTAACGTCGGTTGTGTAATATCGGCCTGAGCGGTAAAGCTTTACAGACACCTTTTTGCCGGGTGTGCAGTTTGAAATCGCCTCGTACAAATCGTTATAATTTTTAATCGTTTTAGAGTTGAATTCTGTTATGATATCGCCTCTGCGGATTCCTGCGATATATGCAGGGCTATCCTTTGCAACCGACGATACAACCGCGCCCGACGGATAACCGAGACGATTAAGCGTCTGCTCGTCATAGGTTTCGCTGAGAGAAATTCCAACGTATGGCTCGGGACGGTCCTTGTTGGCAATTATCTGGTCACAAATTTCGCGTGCGGTGTTTACGGGTATTGCAAAGCCCATTCCCTCATACGCTGTTGAGGATATTTTTGAGCTGTTAACACCGATTAGCTTACCCTCAATATTAAGGAGTGCACCGCCCGAGTTTCCGGGGTTGATTGCGGCATCTGTCTGAATGAGGGCGACCGATTCTTGCGTTGATTCGTTGATGGTGCGGTTCAGACCGCTTATGATACCGTAGCTTACCGAGCCCATAAAATCAAGTCCGCCGGGGCAACCGATTGCGGCGACATACTGTCCGCGCTTTAGGGTATCAGAATCCCCAAGCTCGACCGCCTTTAAGCCCTTGGCATCAATCTTTATTACCGCAAGGTCATAGCTTATATTATATCCTATTACTGTGGCGGTATGGGATTTTGCGTTGTCCTCGTTCAAGAAGACCTCTACCTTGCCGCTGCTCGCCTTTATGGCACTTTCCAGCACGTGATAGTTGGTTATTATATATCCGTCGGCGGTGTATATAATTCCCGAGCCCTCGCCTGCGGTATAATCCTCGCTTCCGCCGAAGAAATTATTAACCGCCATTGTTGTGCGAATACCGACAACGCTGGGTGACGCTTTTTCGGCAACCGCCTCTATCACCGAATTGGCCACCTTTTCGTCGTTGATGGTGGTGTTGCTGATTTCGGCGCCGCTTTCGGTCTGAGTGTGCGTTTCTGGAACAGTTTCCTCACTGCCCATAAGCATCGTTGCCCCCACGCCCGACAAGGCACCCATTATGACCGACAGCACAAC
>CALDPI010000085.1 GCA_937912045.1 uncultured Clostridia bacterium | reverse complement strand
TCGATGATCGTCGGTTCCTCGTAATCAAAGGTATAGTCCTTATCCAGTGTGTAGCTGCTGCCATCGGTAAAGCCGAAGATGGCGCCTGCAGGCAGAGCGAGCACGCGAATGGGAACCCAAATCTGTCCGCCGCGCGGGAAAGAGAAGATTTGACCGCGACCCAAAAGCTCGCGCAGAATGCCGATTACAAGCATAACAATCAAAAATGCCGCCGAGTTACAGGAAAGGGACAAAACGCGTTTTTTGGTGCCCTCTGTTTTTTCTGCCCCACCAAAGAGGAAGAAAGCGGACACGACGCAAAGCGGTGTATAATAAAAATCAAGCAAAAGGGTGTGCGGAATCAGCGTGCCTATAACCGAAACCGCGCAGGCCGCCGCAATGAGCATTACGGGGAATTTTACGTTCTGCGGCACGATTTTCGGAACAAGCAGGGAGACTCCAAACATAGAAAACACGGCAACAATAACGGCAAGCGCAGCGCGCAGCGCCGAAATTGTCGTTGTTGTGAGATAAAGAATGGGAAGTGCGGCAGACAGGGAAAAAAGCAGGGCTTTAAAATGAGTTTTCATTATTTTGCACCCTCGCTTTCAACCTTGTTTTTTTCTGCCTCTATCGCGCCGGCAGATGCTTCGGACGAGGTGGGCGCCTTGTCCTCTTTCCGTGGCTGATATTTAAGCGCACTCACACCCAAAATTAAGAGCACTGCCGCCAAAAGCGCCGCAACCACAGCGGTGAGCGAGTGCCATACACTTTGCGGAAATTTAGAAAAATCAGGCATTTTCATTTTTGCCGCCTCCTATCTGTATTTCGGGAATGGCGCTGAAAAGCGGACGGAACAGACAAGCGGCGCAGATTGCAAAATATACGCCCTCGTCAAAGGTGCCAAACCTGCGCAGCACCACTGTGAGAATGCCGATAAACGCGCCGAAGGCAAGCTGTCCTGACAGGCTTTCGGGGCTTGTGGTGCGCGCCGTTGCCATAAATATGGTGCCAAGCAAAAGGCCACCGCCAAAAACCGTCACAGCAACACTCTCCCCAAGGACGAGCGCCGCCAGGGCCGATGCGACAATCGCTGCCAGGGGAATGGCAGGGGATATTACGCGGCGGAATATAAGATATGCACCGCCGAGAATTAAAAAGAGCGAGCCAACCTCACCGATTGCGCCACCGTGCGCACCAAACAAAAGCTGTGAAGGGGTAAAGGTGCCGGCAGGCGAATTTAGCGGTGTGGATATGGTGGAAAGTCCCGAAAACGCATCCGAAAAATTGGAAATAAGTGTCGGGAACGAAACGGCAGAAAGGATAGCGCCAAAGGCGGCTGGGTTTACAATCTCACAGCCGTGGCCGCCAAAGAACACACGCGGAATAATCGTTGCGGCAACCGCACACAGCACCGCCACAAGCAGCGGCATACGTGAGGGCATACACATTCCGACAAGCAGTCCCGTAACGACGGCAGAAAGGTCCTTTATATTTGCGCACTTTGGCAACAAGAGCGAGCAGCCACATTCGGCAAGTGTGGCGGCCACCACACAGCACAAAAGCAAAAGTGCCGCGCGAAAGCCGAAAAACAGCACGCCTGCAATGGCCGACGGCATAAGCGCCAGCAGAACATCAAGCATATCGTCAAAGGTCGAAACACGCCCTCTGCGACCGCCTGAGAGAAAGCCTTTAAGCGACATATTTTATAACACCTCTCAAGGTTACAATTTTGTTACTTTTATATAATACTATATTTTGGAAGAAATTACAAGCAAAAAAACACACGCGGCGGTTCTGCGTGTGTTTTTGCTGTTAAAGTTCTGTTTTTTCAGAGGCGCTTTTACATATTAAAAGACAAACGGTGTTGGGCGCCAGCGTGATGCATCCACCGTTTTCCACCGTGCCGACAGGCTCTGCGTCGTGCGTGGCATCAAGCAGCAGGCATTCGTAACGGTCATCGCCCGCTAAAAAGTTGAGCGTCAGGTCGCATTTTTCAGTGCAGGTGTCGTCGTCGATGTAATAGCTTATCATAACCGCGGTGCCGTCCTGTCCCTTTGCGGCCGCGGCATAGATATTCTGCGCGTCGGTGTCACAGCGGCAGGCGCCGCCCAGGGAATAAAGAACGTTAAACATTTTAAAGGGGTAATAGCCCTTTAATTTTTCGTTGGTGTGAAAATCGAAAAGGCCGTTATAAGAAGAGGGGCGCGCGTCGTAATACATCAGCATATCAACGGTGGAGTCGTTCTGACAGCCGCACATACAGGCGGAAGAAAATGCGGCACCCTTTATGGATAAAATCTGTCTGACGCTGTAAATAAACTCGTCCCAGCTTTTTATGTAGTTCCATTCGTTTAGGATACTTTCGGTCGAGTGGTAGCCGTATTTATTAAGCGTGTCGCGCACCCTTTTGGCCCTGTCAAGCATTTTTTCGGTTGTGCTGCCGTAGCAATGCCAGGAGAAAAAGTCAAGCGGAACGCATTTTTCTTTGCGCGTCAGGTGTGTCAAAAAGCCCTCAATCCACTTTTCTCTGTAAGCCGATGCAGGACCACCGATTTTGAGGTGGGGGAAGCAGGACTTCAGGTGTGTTGCGGCAACCTCGTAAAACTCATAAAATTCGGCATCTGTGCCGCCCCAGGTGCGTTTGTTTTCGGCGCCCTCGGGGTCCAGGTCGGGCTCGTTCCAGATTTCCCAATATTCAATATTATAGAAAAATCCGTCTGCCCAGCCCTCTGTATAGTGGCGAATTATATGCTCGCAGATTTGTGCCCATTTTTTAAAGTCGCGGGGCGGCAGAGTGTTATACTTTTTAACCTCGTGCTCAATCTTGCTTCCGAGTCTGTAAAAAACGGCAGAGCCGCAGTCGGTAATCTGTTTAAGATAATTGTCGGTAACGGCGAAATCGTAAGACAGAGGGCTGTTCGCGTCGGCCGAAAAATCAGGAAAAACGGCGTGAACGTCAACGGTGTGCTCGCCGCCGTATATAGAGCAAAAGGAAGAATCGTGCGTTCGGACGTACGGAATTCCCGCAGAACGCCACGCGTCAAAGCCGTTTGTCTTCTGGCCGCCAAAGCCAACGCCCTTTCGAGGTCCGTTGTTTGTGGCGTGCATTGGCTTGATGCGGCCGTCGGACTTTGAAAAATCAACCGTTAATTTTGACATATAAAACCCTCCGAAAAACTTCAGTTGCTCTTTGCTTTGTCGTCGCTGAAGAGGTCGCCCTTGTTAACGCGTATGTAGTCCAGACACAGTACGCTCACAAAAAGGGTTGCAAAAACAATAATTTGTCCCCACGTGCCATTCAAAAACTCGTTTGAAATCACAAAGTTTAACAGCAGCGCTACCACAACAACCAAAACAAAGCCCAACGCGCCGTAGCAAAAAGCCTCGATATACTCGCGGACTGCAACGAGCAAGAGGAGAACGCCTATGTATATAAGCATTATAAGTGCGATTGCACAGCCCACCGCTTTAACTATTCCGATAAAGGATGCATCCGTTCCCAAAAGAATTTCCTTGAGTGTGTCAAACAGGGCAAAGCCTGTGGTTGCGCCCCAGTCCCACATACCGCACAGCAAAAGACCCAAAAGGCAGCCTGTGATGGTGGTGACCACGTAATAACCAACGGATACAAGCCAGTTTTCGTAGCCGATGCGTTCATAGTTGCCCATGCAAAGCTGGAAAAACGCCGCCATAAGCATTGCTGAAAAGCCTGTGTTTATGGCGCCGACCAAGGAAAAGGCCGCATCGCCGTTAACAATTTGCAAAGCAAAGGCAAACGGAAACATTGAAAAGGTGTCGGCAACAAGGTCGGAAAAATTGCCACGGAAGAGCGAAATTATTATCATAACGGCAATAAAGATAATCGCGACAATAAAGAAGCGAATGGATTTTGCGGTGCCTAAAACCGGGTGGCGCCTGGCAAAGTGCTCAATCGTGCCGCCGCTCAAAAAGCTTTGGGAAGCTTTTCTGGTGGTTATAAACCTCCAAAGCACCCCAAAGGGATAGCCGATTTTATGGATAAGCTTTTTAAGCTTTGAGCAGACCCACTCCGAAGCGAGCCAAAAAAACGAGCAGGCAATGCCGATATAGTAAACGGCCACACCGCAAACGCCAATCAAAACGATTTTCAGAATAATTTTAAAAACATCCATATTCGTTCCGTCCCCTCACAGAAACAATATTTATAAAATTATACCATAGCATTCAAAATAAGGCAAACAAAAACCGTATATTTGTTTTGAGGAAAGGGCTGTTTGGTAAGGTGCCGATAAAAAGCCTTGTCTTTGCTTGGGAACTGTGATAATATGAACTTGACCCATGCAAAAAATTTAATTTTTGGAGGAGAAAAAATGAGCGTAATAAACATAGGCGAACTGCGCAAAATCATATTGATTATAGCGGTGCTTCTTTTATTCGCACTTGTAATCATCGTTCCGATTTTACTCATCAAAAAGCTTGCGAACAAATCAAAAAAACCGTCCCATTATCCGAGCGTTGCCCCCAAAGACAGTCCGTATATTTCGGTGGAATATATGAAAAGCGGCTCCCTTTTGGACGACGGCAAATGTGGCTGGCTTGATATTGAATGCGAAACAGGCAGGAAAGAAACCATCGAACTCAATTTCAAAAAAGCTTCACCTCAGTTTTTCATCCCGTTAAGGATAGGTAAATGTCAAATTACATATCGCTCAAAAAGCAAGGCTGCCATGGCGGCGGAAAGCGCTATGTCCTCGCTTAGTCAGGGTAGCGCTTTGTCAAGTGCGGTGTACGAAGCAGGTGTAGGAAAAGGTCAGCTTTCCTCTGTCGTTGTGGAAGTTGATGCAAACTTTGTTATGCGGCTGGGCTGCTCGACAGACGGCTTTAACGGCAACTGCGACATAATCTCTTAATTTGCCCTTGAATATAAAAAAGAACCATCTTTTGATGGTTCTTTTTTTGTTGCGGATAATTAAAGGTACAGCCCTTTATCAAGTCCGTCAATAATTGCCGCAATGGCGTGGTCGTTGTTGCTGACGGTTGTGTAATCGGCAACGGCCCGTGCCTCAGCAACTGCGTTTGCAACGGCAAAACCAACGCCTGCCGCTTTTATCATGGAAACGTCGTTATTATAGTCGCCTGCGGCAATGGTTTTGCGCCCGTCTATGCCAAGTAGAGACGAAAGCCTTTTAAGGAGCAACCCCTTGCTCACGCCCTTGGGCAAAATTTCATACAGTCGCCGTTCAGAGCGGATGAAATCAAAATTATCCGCCTTGGGATGAGAGAACAAAAGCTGACTGAGCTTTTCAATTCGGGCCTCGTCCTCGTGGGCAAAAACAACCTTAAACACAGGCTCGGCAATATCTTCAAAGCGGCGGGGGATAAAGGGCAACCCCGTCACACGTCTAAACTTCTCCATCGCTGCGTTATCGTTGTTAAAATACACTGTCTTTTCGGTGTTGAACTGCAGTGCCACGTCGGGCATTTCGGCTTTAACACAGTTTACAAGCTCAATCGCGTCCTCGGAAAGAAAGGTTTTGTAAAGATACTCTCCCTTTTGCGCGTCAAAGATGGCGGCGCCGTTTATACAGCCGTACGGAGCGTTGGGACGAACGATATCGTATATATGCTTTGCGGTGATAGGAATTCTGCCCGTTATAAAGGTGAAAAGACCACCCTCGCTTTTAAAATATTCTATCGCAGCAAGATTCTCTTTTGACACCGTTTTGTCATCGCGAAAAAGCGTTCCGTCAAGGTCGGTGCAGAAAAGCAATCCTTCAAACTTTTTCAAAATATCACTCCGTTTTTATTTTTGCCAGCATATGTCCTTTTATGTCCTATAATTAAATACATACGGTTTCAGTTACTAGGCAGATTATACCATGTCTTGCAGGCATTTTCAATAATGACAGAAACTACCCTCACAACAAGAAAAATCTCTCCGTCCCAAAAGGAACGAAGAGATTTTGGCATCTCACACCGATTTAGATATCGGCGTGAAGCAATTCAAAAACCAGAAATTATTTTTTCAATACCTTCTTGCACCAGGTGCGCTTGTTGCATTTAGGACACTTCAAGTACCGAGTTGTTCCCATATGCATTGCGTTCAACGCCTCTGTATAGGTAGGTACAATTTCGTGACCGCAATTGTTACATTTGTATGTGCCTACGCTCACTT
>CALDPI010000084.1 GCA_937912045.1 uncultured Clostridia bacterium | reverse complement strand
CATAAGGATCGATTTCAACGGAATCTCGAGAGGTGTTCCCGAGAGAGCGGCTATAATTACCACACTTAACGATGACGATTCGGTATTCCGCGTAACCGGCTGTGCCGCCTTCGGCGGTCATCATAACGCCTACCGTATATGCGGAACAAAGGGGCAGATAGAAAATCTGCGCGGTATGGGCGAAAAGGTTATGCTCCGCTATAACGCCTGGCAAAAGCCCGCGGATATGCCCGAGGTCAATCTTTACGAGCCCGGCTGGAACGACAAGGACGAATCTCTCATTTCACAAAGCGGCCACGGTGGCGGAGACTATATCACCGCACGAATCTTTGTCGAGTGCATAAAAGAGGGCAAGCAGCCGCCGCACCCCTTTGATATTCACGGCGCAATAGCAATGTCGTCGGTCGGCATTCTTGCGCATCGTTCAATGCTTGAGGGCGGTGTGCCTTACGACATCCCCGACTTCACAAAGGACGAGTGGAAGGAAAAATACCGTAACGACCGCCTGTCGCCAATTCCGCTAACAGACGGCACCGAGCCTACGCTCCCCTGCAACTCGCACGAGGGCTGCGACCCGACGGAAGCGCAAATCAAAGCGTTTTTCGACGAAATCAAGGATATGTAAACAGAAAAAGCAGAGGTTAATCCTCTGCTTTTTATTTTTTATATTCGATTATATCAGAAATTGTACAACCTATGGCGTCACAAATTCTTTCCAGAACAAAGCTATCATATCTTTTAACCTTGTTTTTATAATAATTATCAATGACTTGGTATTGAATGCCTGTCCTCTTGCTGAGCTCATAGCGCGAAACGCCACGCCGCTCCAACGCTTTGTCAAGTGTTAATCTAATCATAACTATATTTTACACCTCTTGTGTTTATTTTATTAGAGGTATATTTGATTGACAATTCATTTGATTAGATATATATTTATATAAAGATATAAAAGGGGCGGTTATTTTGAAAAGAATAGTTGTTGCAGGATGCAGAAATTATGACAATTATGCGCAGGCAAAGGATTATATTGATAATTGTATAAAGGAAATATAAAAAGCAGAGGTTAATCCTCTGCTTTTTTCTGCTTTAACATAACGGTATGTACAAAAATTATGGTCACAATGATGATGAGCACCGTGATAAGCGCCGCAACCTGCTGCGCATAGAGCGGAAGCCCCAAAAACCGATTGCCGTTTTGCTGTATGTGGGAAATAAGCGGACTGATGGCAAGCGTTGAGAGAAAGCCCACAATGCCCGAGACTGCCTGACAAACCGCAAGCGAGTCGGCGCGTGTTTCGACCTTTGCATAGTCAAACACCATATTCATAAGCGCGCTGTTTGCTCCGCCGAGAGCGGCACCGTGGAAAATATAATAAAGCGCAAAGGTGATTTTTCCGTTTTCGGGCGTGGCAAGAAAAACGCAGAAAAAAGAAACGGCCAAAAGGAAAAGGCATTTTTCAAACATCTTTGCAAAGGATTTTTTGTCGGCATAATTTCCCCAGAATTTTGATACCAAAATGCGCGATGCGCTGCCAAGCATCGTAAGTGCGGTCACAAGCTTTAGGTTGAAGCCAAGCTCGGACAACTGATAGGTCGAGAAAAAGGGCGATGCGCTGTGGGTTATAATGAAATAAAGCACAGACACAACCATTACGCACAGCATGCTCTTATTGCTGAAAAGGTCGCGCAGGCCTGCAATCAGGTTTTTCTTTTTGCCCTCCGGCAAAAGCGGCTCGTCGGTGAAAATTAAAGACAGAGTCTGAAGCAAAAGCAAAACAAACATAACAACGGCAGAAATTATAAACGCCGTGCGAATTTGGTTCACCGCAACAAAGTGGTCGATAAGCGCACCCATTGAAAAGGAAAACGCCATTCCTGCGAGGAGAGATATAACTTCCTTGTCGGCTGTGAAGCTTCCGCGGTGGTGGTCGTCAACGTTGGACATCATCCAGTTGATTTTTTTTGGGTGGATTAGATAGTAAACAATGTACGCCGTAAAAATGAGCACGACGAAAACAGCGCTCTTTGCGGTGCGGCTTCCCGTGCCGAGCGGCACAATATAAAGCAGCAAAAATAAAAGCTGGTTAACAACGCTCAGGACGATGACCGTCGGCTTAAAGCAGCGGCCGGGCAGAAA
>CALDPI010000083.1 GCA_937912045.1 uncultured Clostridia bacterium | reverse complement strand
GAGTTCTTTCTTCAGCCGCTCCACCTTGCGGAAATTGCGGCCGCAGTCCTGCATGTATCCGCGGTATTTGAAAGCCGGCCAGTCCACAATGAAGCAGTGCGGAATGGACTTTTTCTTATGCACCAGCTGCCTCAGCGTCTGCAAGCCATAAAAGAAGCCGGCGCGCGTTTCTGCGCCGATGGAAATTCCCTTGGCATTCACCTGGAGCACGTAGCCCTCAGCCTTCTGCTCCTCAAGCATTTTATAAAGCTCGTCCTTTGATACGTTGATGGCCGAAAGTGATTCGTTCATAATAATTCCGTCACAGATTACGGGCAGAAAAAGCCCCTCTTTTTCGGGGGTCAGGTACAAATCGTACGGGGTGACGGGGTTGTGCTCGGGCTTTAGCATAACGCTCAGATTTCCGTTAACCTCAAGCACCGCAAAATTAACCTGACTGATATCGAACACATCGTTCTGCCTTAAAAGCTCAATAAGGTCGAGCGTCGTCATTCGCACCTGCTTCATAGCGTCCTCGTCAATCAGTCCGTTTTTGATGATGACAACCGATTTTCCGCTCATTATTTTTCGCATCTTAATAGATTTCATAGCAAGCACAGAAATGACAATTTCAAGAATGATGAGCATAAAAATTGCCACCGCACCGTTTATAATCGGCTGCGTTGTGTCCTGCAGGGGAATTGCCGCAATTTCGGAAATGAGCAGGGTAATTACAAGCTCGTTCGGCTGCATGTCTCCAATCTGCCGTTTACCCATAAGTCTTATAGCAAAGGTAATAAAGACGTATATAATCACAGTTCTGACAATAATTGTAAGCATAAAAAATCACCGCACATATTATGTGCGGCGACGGGGCATTTTATGTTATTTAATTCGGTAACGAAGTGTCATCAGGCTGTCGCCAAAGTGTACGTTCTCAACCGAAACGTCGGGATGCTTGACGGCAATATCCTCGTGGCTGAAGTTCCAAAAGCCGCGCACACCCAGCGTTATGAGCTGCTCTGCAATGGGCATTGCCTCCTCCTTTGGTATGCAAAGGATGGCAACCTCAGGCAGATTTTCTCTGCAAAATTCGTCCATAACGGCGGTGCTTCTGACGGGAAGATTTCTCACAATATCACCTGTGAGAGCCTCTTTTTTGTCAAAAATTCCGACAAGCTGGAATCCCAGCTGCTCAAACTTAATGTGGTTGGCAATGGCGCGGCCCAGATTACCGACACCTATAAGTATTGCTTTTTTCTTGCGGTCAAGACCCAAAATATGACCGATTTCCTCGTGTAACTGTTCAACGTTATATCCGTAGCCCTGCTGACCGAAACCGCCAAAGCAGTTAAGGTCCTGTCGTATCTGACTTGCAGTAAGGCCCATTTTTTCAGCCAGCTCGCGCGAGGATATGCGGCTTGCACCCGAGTGCTTTAGTTCTCCCAAAAAGCGATAATAACGCGGCAAACGCTTTATTACCAGGTCGGAGATGTGACGGGATGTGTCCATAAAAATCCTCCATATATAATATGTATTACGTAATTATTATCACCTAAAAAAGCTCATTTGTCAACAAATTAAAAAAAATAAATAAAATTTTAAAAAAAGTGTTGACAAAAGGTTAAGTGTATGATATAGTATGCTTGTAAATAGGAATGATTACTACTTAAGGAGGACGCAGCAGTGGCAAGATATTCACCCCAAAGGGAATTGATTTTGGAGATTCTTCATGCCACAAAAGCGCATCCTTCTGCGGCTTTAGTCTATGAAGAGGCAAGAAAAAGAATGCCAAACATCAGCCTCGGCACTGTTTACAGAAATCTCGAAAAACTGTCAGAAGAGGGGATAATAGAAACCTTTATTTTTAAAGATATTTCCCACTTTGACGGTGATTCGGCACCTCATCCGCATTTTTGCTGTACCGTGTGTGGCAAGGTCACCGACCTATCGTGCGATAACACAAGACTTCACAAAACGATTGACGGGCTTGACGGATGCGAAATAGAGGGAGAAACCTTGTTGTTCCGCGGCATATGCCGTGAATGTAAAAATGAAAAAAATTAAATTTTTTAAAGGAGAAATTGTTATGAAAAAGTATGTATGTTTAGTTTGCGGTTACGTTCACGAGGGTGACACACCCCCTGCAGAGTGCCCCATCTGCCACGCACCTGCCGCTAAGTTTGCAGAGCAGTCGGGCGAAAAGAGCTGGGCAGCAGAGCACGTTGTAGGCATTGCAAAGGGTGTTGACCAGAGAATTATCGACGGCCTTCGCGAGAATTTTAACGGCGAATGCTCCGAGGTTGGAATGTATCTTGCTATGTCGCGCGTAGCACATAGAGAGGGCTATCCCGAAATCGGACTTTATTGGGAAAAGGCAGCACTTGAAGAGGCAGAGCATGCAGCAAAATTTGCAGAGCTTCTCGGCGAAGTGCTCACCGATTCTACCAAGAAAAATCTTGAAATGCGTGTAGACGCAGAGTGCGGCGCAACCGCAGGCAAGTTTGAGCTTGCAAAGCTTGCAAAGGAGCTCGGTCTGGACGCAATCCATGACACAGTACACGAAATGGCTCGTGATGAGGCTCGTCACGGCAAGGCATTTGAGGGCCTGCTTGCTCGCTACTTTCGCTAATGAGCAGATAAGTGAAGACCCCACCGCGCTGTTTAAAATGACCTATGGCTTGTTTGTTTTGACGGCTAACGACGGTTTTGATAACGGCTGCATAACAAACACTGCTGTTCAGGTGGCGGCAATGCCGACGCGCATAGCCGTTTCGGTGCAGAAGGGAAACCTCACGCGTGAGATGATTGAAAAAACGGGAAAATTCAACGTTTCCGTCCTCACAGACGAGGTGCCCTATGAGGTTATCCGCCATTTCGGAATGCAGTCCGGCAGGGACGTTAATAAGTTCGCAAACTGCGAAACCGTCACCCGCGCGGCAAACGGAGTGCTGTATATTCCAAAATATACAAACGCGTATTTTTCGGCAAAGGTCGTGGCTCAGCAGGACCTTGGCAGTCACATCCAGTTTATCGGTGAAGTAACCGAATCCCGCGTGCTGTCCGACAAGCCATCCTGCACCTATGCACACTATCACGCCGAAATAAAACCAAAGGCTTAAGTGAATATTTTTAGGTAAAGCGTATATAATACCGTTAAAACGGTAGGAGGAATAGTATGAAAAAATATATTTGCCCCTGTGGCTATGTGTATGATGAGGCGTTAGGCGACGAGGAAAACGGCATCGCCCCGGGCACCGCTTGGGAAGATGTTCCTGAGGATTGGGTTTGCCCCGTTTGCGGCCTCTCAAAAGGCGCATTTGAAGAAGACTAAAAAATATTTTGCACCGCCTGCTTCGGCAGGCGGTGTTTTTTGTTGACTTGCAAAGCGGTGAAATATATAATAAATATGCGTCAATAATATAATGAAGGGGTGAAAGCCTTGATAAGACACGCAGTGCCGTCCGACCTGCCCGAAATTATGAAAAGCCCTGTGTTCGTGACGGAAAACACCAAGATCAGCGACCTGATGCGCCTGCTGCAGCGGACCAAATCCCAGCTGGCAGTGGTGGTGGATGACGCGCTGACCGGAGTGACGGAGGTCGTGCGGGGACGAGACATCCTGTCGGCTACACCAAGGCAGATC
>CALDPI010000082.1 GCA_937912045.1 uncultured Clostridia bacterium | reverse complement strand
CCACCACGGGGATGTCGCACTTCTCAATGTAGCCGAGGGCGGCATCGAGATCGGTAAAGGTCTCGTAGGCAGCGGTGGGGATGCCGTACTTCTTCATGAGATCCTTGGAAAAGGCCTTGCTGCTCTCAATGATGGCGGCAGCCTTGTTGGGGCCGAAGCAGGGCACGCCCGCCTCGGTAAGGGCATCCACTGCGCCGAGAGCCAGAGGATCATCGGGAGCTACCACAGCGTAGTCAATGCCGTTTTCCTTGGCGAAAGTCACCTGTGCGGGAATATCCTTGGCACCGATGGCCACGCACTCCGCATCCATCGCAATGCCGCCGTTACCGGGGAGGGCGTAAATCTCGGTTACGTTTTTATTTTCTCTCAGCTTTTTGATGATGGCGTGCTCTCTGCCGCCGCCACCGACAACAAGAATTTTCATAGCTTTATTCTCCATTAATGGTGGAACAAGCGCATTCCTGTGAATGCCATTGCTATATCATACTTATCACAGCACTCGATAACGAGGTCGTCACGGATAGAGCCGCCCGGCTCTGCAATGTACTTAACGCCACTGCGTTTCGCGCGCTCGATATTATCGCCGAACGGGAAGAATGCATCCGAACCGAGAGCAACACCGTCGATTGTGGCAAGGTATGCCTTTTTATCCTCATCTGTGAGGGGTGCAGGCTGCTCTGTGAAGTACTTCTGCCAGTTTCCGTCTGCGCAGACGTCCTCTTCATTCTGGTTGATATATCCGTCGATTACGTTGTCACGCTCGGGTCTGCCGAGGTCGGCTTTAAAGGGCAGGTTTAAAACCTTGTCATGCTGACGCAGGAACCAGGTGTCTGCCTTGCTGCCTGCAAGACGTGTGCAGTGAATTCTTGACTGCTGTCCTGCACCAACGCCGATTGCCTGTCCGTCAACGGCGAAGCAAACCGAGTTTGACTGTGTATATTTGAGTGTGATAAGCGAAATTATAAGGTCGCGTACTGCACTTTCGGGCAGATCTTTGTTCTTGGTTACGATGTTCGAAAGCAGCTCGCGGTCGATTTTAAAGTTGTTTCTTCCCTGCTCAAAGGTGATGCCGTAAACCTGCTTGTGCTCGATTTCGGCGGGAACGAAGTCAGGGTCGATTTTAACTATGTTATAGTTGCCTTTTCTCTTGCTCTTTAAGATTTCAAGAGCTTCCGGCTCGTATCCGGGGGCAATGACACCGTCCGATACTTCTCTTTTTATCATTTTGGCTGTTGTAACGTCGCAAACATCTGAAAGCGCTACCCAGTCACCAAAAGAACACATTCTGTCTGTGCCGCGTGCGCGTGCATATGCACAGGCGAGCGGTGACTCGTCAAGGCCCTCGATATCGTCAACGAAGCAGGCCTTCTTAAGCTTGTCCGAAAGCGGAATTCCAACAGCGGCGGACGTGGGGCTTACGTGCTTAAAGGAAGTTACGGCAGGAAGTCCAAGCGCCGCTTTGAGTTCCTTTACAAGCTGCCAGGAGTTAAAGGCATCAAGAAAGTTGATAAAGCCGGGACGGCCACACAAAATCTCAATCGGCAGCTCGGTGCCGTCGTGCATAAATATCTTTGCAGGTTTTTGGTTGGGGTTGCATCCGTATTTTAATTCAAATTCTTTCATTTCCTTACTCCTTATTTGTTTTTATTTACTATGATTTCCTCTGCCTCGCCCGACTCTAAATCAACCGTGCGGACAAAGAGAGATACTTTATTGTCTTCGTTTAAATTTGCCCAAACGCTGTCCGCAAGCTCCTTTGCGGTGTTGGGCAGTGCAACCTCCTCAGGTTCGCCGTAGAACGACGGAATGGGGTTACCGTCACATTTATAGGTGTGGATGAAGTGGCCGACACCATTTTCACCCTCGCCGTAATTATAGAAAAATCTTTGACAGTTTTCGGGTCTGCCGTTGGCAGATTTGAGAATGGACATCTTATAAACAAAGGTTTTTCTTGGGAAGCAGTAGTAAAGAATACCTGAGATTCGTGGGGTGAAGTTGGGGGCATCGTCTTCAAACTCGCGTCTGCCACAGGCCTCTTCAAAGCCATAATGATGGCCACACTCATTAATGCAATCATAAATCGTGTTGGTCTGGTCACCGTTGGTGATAATATCAATATTACCGCCCTTGGCAGAGAGATACGGGTTGTAAATAATAAGATGCGGATCGGAGAGTTTGCTTTCGTCAAAGGCCTTGGTGCGCATACCGCCCTCATAGCGTTCAAAAATACGGTTGCGGCTGTTTTCGCTTCTACCCATAATAAAGTAGGCAGTGACCGCTTTTTTGCCGTCGGCACTCTTACCGATGATAATGCCTCTGCCATGGTAGGCAAG
>CALDPI010000081.1 GCA_937912045.1 uncultured Clostridia bacterium | reverse complement strand
ACGTCCTGTTACAGGTCCGAGCAACAGAGCTCTCAAATCACTTTCAGATATGCTTAAGGGTAAGCAGGGACGTTTCCGTCAGAACCTTCTCGGTAAGCGTGTTGACTATTCGGGACGTTCGGTTATCGTCGTAGGACCAGAGCTTAAGATGTATCAGTGCGGTTTGCCTAAGGAAATGGCACTCGAGCTCTTTAAGCCCTTTGTAATGAAGCGTCTTGTTGAAACAAACGCAGTTACAAATATTAAGTCAGCCAGAAAGATGGTAGAACGCGCCAGCACAGAGGTTTGGGATGCACTCGAAACCGTAATCAAAGAGCACCCCGTCCTCTTAAACCGTGCTCCTACACTTCACCGTCTTGGTATTCAGGCGTTCGAGCCGGTGCTTGTTGAGGGCCGCGCCCTTAAGCTCCATCCGCTCGTATGTACCGCCTACAACGCCGACTTCGACGGCGACCAGATGGCTGTTCACGTTCCTCTCTCGGCAGAGGCACAGGCAGAAGCAAGATTCTTAATGCTCGCTGCCAACAACCTGCTTAAGCCCTCAGACGGTAAGCCCGTAACCGTTCCCACACAGGATATGGTTCTCGGTTCATACTACCTTACTATAGTTAAGGAAGACGAGGCAGGCGCAGGCAAGGTATTCAAGGATAAGAACGAGGCCATAATGGCTTATAACGACGGCGTTGTCGGACTCCACGCACCGATTAAGGTTCGTATGAAGGGTGAGGATGCCAATGGCAATCCCATCACCCGCATAATCGATGCAACCGTCGGCTTCCTTATCTTTAACGAATCCATTCCGCAGAAGCTCGGCTATGTTGACCGCACGGTTGAAGGTCATGAGCTTGATTTGGAAATCCCCGTTTACAAGCCGGACGGCACAGTAAACAAAATCGGCAAAAAGCAGCTTGGTAAGATTATCGACCGCTGTATCCGCGTTCTCGGCACAAGCGAGTCGGCAATCGTTCTTGACAACATCAAGGCAACAGGCTTTAAGTACTCCACAAAGGGTGCTATCACCGTTGCAGTTGTCGATGCCGTAATTCCGCCTCAGAAGGCAGAACTGATTGCAACTGCTGAGAAGCAGATTGATAACGTTACAAAACAGTACCGCCGCGGTCTTATAAACGATGAAGAGCGCAGCCGCCAGGTAATCGAAATCTGGAACGACGTTACAGAGGACGTTGCCAAGGCACTTACAGGCAACCTTGACGAGTTCAACCCGATTTATATGAGGGCCGACTCAGGCGCCCGTGGTTCTATGAGTCAGATTCGTCAGCTTGCAGGTATGCGTGGTCTTATCGCAAATACCGCCGGTAAGGTTATCGAGGTTCCGATTAGAGCTAACTATCGTGAAGGCCTTAACGTACTTGAGTACTTCATTTCTTCACGTGGTGCTCGTAAGGGACTTGCCGATACCGCTTTGCGTACGGCTGACTCGGGTTACCTCACACGTCGTCTTGTTGACGTATCACAGGACGTTATAATCCGCGATGACGACTGCTGCACCGACGAAGGTCTTGCAGTTGGCGATATCAAGGACGGAAACCACCTGATAGAGCCCCTTTCAGAGCGTCTTATCGGCCGTTATCTCCTTAACGATTACGTTGACGAGGCAACAGGCGAGGTTATTATGTCGTCTGACGCAATGATGACCGAAGACGACGCAATGAGAGTTCAGGCTGCCGTCAACAGAAAGCTTGCCGTAATCGACGAGCAGATTGAAAAGCTTGACGAAAAGATTGCAACCGCAAAAACCGCCAAAACACGTGATGCGGCCGCCGCACAGAAGGCAGAGCTGCTTGAAACACGTGAAAAGGACAGCAAGGTTGTCATTCGTTCAATACTCACTTGCCACTCAAAGCACGGCATTTGTAAAAAGTGCTACGGCGTAAACCTGGCAACAGGCAATCCCGTAACAGTAGGCGAGGCTGTCGGAATTATCGCCGCACAGTCCATCGGTGAACCCGGTACACAGCTCACAATGAGAACCTTCCATACAGGCGGTATCGCCAGTACGGAGGATATCACACAGGGTCTTCCCCGTGTTGAAGAACTGTTCGAAGCTCGCACACCCAAGCATTGCGGTCTGATTAGCAAAATCAGCGGTCGTGTCCGCATTGTTGAGGAAAAACGCAGCAACGTAATCATAATCACAGACGAGGAAAATGCGCTCGAGGTTAAGGAGTCAATTCCGTTCGGCAGCCGCGTCCGCGTTCACGACGGTGATTACGTCAAGGCAGGCGACAAGCTAATCGACGGTGCTATCATACCGAAGGATATATTGGCTGTTCTCGGACCCGAGGCAGTACAGGATTATATCATCGCCGAAATCCAGAGTGCATATCGTACTCAGGGTGTTGATATCAACGATAAGCACATTGAAATAATAATCAGACAGATGATGCGCAAGCTCAAGATTACCGACGCAGGAAGCACAGACCTCTTGCCCGAGGCAACCTATGAGCGCGGAGAGGTTTATGCCGCAAACGCACTCGTTGCAGAGCGTATTGCAGCAGGTGAAGAGGGCTTGTCCCTTGCCACCTATGAGCCAACCCTGCTTGGTATCACCAAGGCATCATTGGCAACCGATTCCTTCTTGTCAGCCGCATCCTTCCAGGAGACCACCCGTGTCCTGACCGATGCCGCCATCAAGGGCAAGGAAGACCCGCTCTTCGGCCTTAAGGAGAACGTAATAATCGGTAAACTCGTTCCTGCAGGTACTGGTATGAAGGAAAATGAC
>CALDPI010000080.1 GCA_937912045.1 uncultured Clostridia bacterium | reverse complement strand
GTAATCAAAAAAGGTTACCCTGCTTTCTCTTTTTTATTATTGGTGTCCGGTAAAACTTTTTCAGTCTCTCATTTAGGCTTGTTTGCTAATTTTTTTTTAGCATATCAATGATAATCTTTGCAAAGATATGTATATCAGATGATTACAGAGGTTTTATCCTACTTTTTGTCCACTCTGCCCCATTTTTCGCCAACCCAGCCATGTGGGTGTACTCGGGGTTAATACAAAAAGAAGAGGGGCCGATTAGTCTCCCAGCCCCTCAAGATGACGGAATCTGTTCGCGAGTTTCAGACGTTTCTTGCGTGTGTTTATGTTCGGGTGGTGGTTTTTGATGTATTTTCTGCGGCGCAATTTGTTAAGAGCTTTTGCGGCGAATGCGAAAACCAGAATGCTTCCTATTACTATCCATACAATCATAATCAAAAGGGTGTTAAGGGTAATATTAGGAGTATTATCAACCGCAATATATACTATTTTTTTAAAAAAGACAATCAATCAACGTTTTTTAATATCATCAGTTTCTTTATAAAAAGGTAATAACAGGTTCGCGTTGATATGTTAAATTTGGATTCTGTTGATATCTTTTGTCGGTTTTGACATGGTGTTATGAATACTTTATTTATTTTTGCATACGGCTTTTGCAAAAATAAAAAATAATCAAGTCACTAAATAAAATTAACCGTTTCACCCTCGTCAAGAATGGGGGGAAGCATAATGTGTCCGACGGTCACGCTCGGAGATTTCAGCCTTTCTAACAGCTGTTTGCCCACAAGCCTGCCAATTTCCTTTTCGGGCTGGCGGATAGAGGCGATTTTGTGTCCACCCTTGTATCTTTCGTGCACGTCAAAGCCAATAAGCGAGATGTCCTCCGGCACCGAAAGCCCTGCCTCCTTGATAGCATCAAGCGCACCGTAGGTCATTTTTTCACTGGTAACAAAAACGGCGGAAAACGGCACATTTTTGCGGCTTTTTAAAAGCTCTTTCATAGCAGCATAGCCTGATTCACGCTTGTAGTCACCAAATGCAATCAGCCTGTCGTCTTCGGTAAGGCGGAATTTCTTTACGGCATCGCGGTAGCCCGCAAGACGCTCGGCTCCCGTTGTTTCCGATTCTCTACCTATAATAGTGGCGATGCTTTTATGTCCGCGTTTTTTAAGAAAATCAACCGCCATAAAGCTTGCCTGTCGGTTGTCAATCGTAATGGCATCAACGTTTTCCACCTGTGGCACGTTGTCAATAAAAATGGTGGGCTTTTTGCCGCTTCTGAAACGGGCAGAGGATTCACCGTTAATGTCAACGGTGGCAAGCACCAAAGCGTCCACCTGACGCTTATACAGCATGTCAAGATACTTGTTTTCCTTGTCGGCACGCTCGTGCGTGTCGGCCAGAATCAGCATATAGCCCTCTTTGGAAACAACGCGGTCAACCTCTTTTACAATGGTGCCGAAAAAGGTTTCTGAAATGTCGGGTAACACAACGGCGATTGTTTCGGTCGAGCACTTTTGAAGAGAGCGCGCAATCTCATTCGGCGTGTAGGAATATTCCGCCGCCAGAGCAAGCACACGCTTCCTTGTTTCTGCGTTTACAACACTCTTGCCGTTAATGGCGCGCGAAACGGTTGACACCGAAACACCCAACTCTGCTGCAATTTGTTTAAGGGTACTGTCAGCCACTTTTCGCACCACCTTTGCAAACGTTTGTAATCTATTTTTAGGATACACAAAAAAGCCCTTTTTGTCAAGAGAAAAATAGGGCCAAAAGAGAGAAAAAATAAAATTTAAATACCCCCTTTACATTTGGCCCACACAGTGCTATAATGTCACCTGTTCGAAAAAATATATATTAGGTGATATAATGAATACATTACTATCAGTATCGGTAGCGCTGTTAGCTGGACTTATTATGACAAGGCTTTTCAAGCCACTTAAATTGCCGTCGGTAACGGCATATCTAATTGCAGGTGTGCTCATAGGTCCTTATTGCATTGGACGATTCGGCATAGGTGGCTTCGGCTTTGGCAGTGCCGCACAGGTAGAATCGCTTTCGCTCGTGTCAGAGGTGGCCCTCGGCTTTATTGCCTTTTCAATCGGAAACGAGTTTCGTCTTGACGAACTCAAAAAGACAGGCAAGCAGGCACTTGTTATTGGTGTTTTGCAGGCACTGGCAGCCACGCTGCTTGTTGACCTGGCTCTTTTGGTGGTGCATATCTTTATGCCAAGCGTGCTGTCGCTTTCGCAGCTTTTGACCCTCGGCGCCATTGCAACCGCAACCGCCCCTGCCGCAACCCTGATGGTCGTTCGTCAGTATAAGGCCAAGGGACCGCTCACAAAGCTGCTGTTGCCCATAGTCGCCCTCGATGATGCTGTGGGTCTTGTGGTATTTGCGGTGTCCTTCGGAATTGCAAAAACGCTCATAAGCGGTTCGGTTGACATAATCTCTATTTTGGTCAACCCGATTATAGAGATTGTGTTATCTCTTTTACTCGGCGGTGTGATGGGCATCATACTCACATATCTTGAAAGATTTTTCAACTCAAACACCAACCGTCTTAACCTAACAATAGGTATTGTATTTTTAACGGCATCACTTTCAATGCTGGATTTCACCATAGGACCCGTTCATATAAGCTTTTCTTCGCTGCTTACCTGTATGATGCTGGGCACCGTTTTCTGCAATATCTGCCCACTCTCACACGACCTTATGATTGCGTCGGACAAGTGGACGTCGCCGCTTTTTGCACTCTTCTTTGTCATAAGTGGTGCCGAGCTTGAGCTTGGCGTGTTTACAAACGGGGCAATAGTAATCATCGGCTTGGTTTACATAATATCGCGTTCTGCCGGCAAATATTTTGGTGCGCTCTGCAGTGCCAAGCTTACAAAATGTGCACCGAATATATGCAAATATCTCGGCATAACGCTGCTTCCGCAGGCGGGTGTCGCACTTGGAATGTGTACCACCGCAATGCAGCTTGGTGAAGAGGGAAGACTTATAAGAAACATAACACTTTTTGCCGTGCTGATATATGAGCTGGTCGGACCGCTTCTCACCCGTCAGGCTCTGCAGGCGGCAGGCGAAATTCACCCGATTCCGCACGAGGTTAAAAACCGCAGAGAGCAGAAGCTTACAGAGGCAAGAGATAAAAAATAGTTGCTTTTTTTGGAAAAAGTTATATAATTATTTAATAGTAAGAGGGAGTAGTTTGCACGTTCCCGTGTTATAATGTCCGTCAATACGTTGGCTTTTCCAACCGGACTTTATATTAAAAAACGAGACTTTTATTGTGCTTGTGCACAGTGAAGGTCTCTTATTTTATTTTTTTGGAGGTAGTTATGGAGGTACTGTATAAGTATTTGTTGGAAATTACCTGGCAGCAGGTGGTAATGTGGGGCATCGGTGGAATTTTAATTTTTCTTGCCATTGCCAAAAAAATGGAGCCGTCGCTTTTGCTTCCCATGGGCTTCGGCGCAATCCTTGTAAATCTGCCTTTTTCGGGTGCGGTAACACAGGGCGATGTGCACGGCCCGCTCGACGTGCTGTTTAATGCAGGTATTGACAACGGCGAAATTTTTCTGCTTTTGCTCTTTATCGGCATTGGCGCAATGATAGATTTCGGACCGCTTCTCTCCAACCCGAAGCTAATGATTTTCGGTGCGGCGGCGCAGTTCGGCATATTCTTTACCTTAGGTCTTGCGGCATTCCTCGGCTTTGAGATTAAGGATGCGGCATCCATTTCCATAATCGGTGCGGCAGACGGCCCGACGGCAATCTTTGTTGCCAACCACTTCGGCACAAAGTACATCGGTGCCATAATGGTTGCGGCATATTCGTATATGGCGCTTGTCCCCATGATTCAGCCGCCGGTAATCAAGCTGCTCACCACCAAAAAGGAACGCAGAATCAAGATGCAGTATGCACCCGGTCACGTTTCAAAGCTGACAAGAATACTCTTCCCGATTGTCATCACAATCATAGCCGGCATAGTATCCCCGTCCAGCGTTTCGCTTATAGGCTTTTTGATGTTCGGCAACCTGCTTCGTGAGTGCGGCGTGCTTTCAAGCCTTTCGGAAACGGCACAGAACGTGCTTGCCAACCTCATCACCATTATTCTCGGCATAACAATTTCTTCGCAGATGCGCGCAGAGGATTTCTTGACACTCGAAACAATCGTTATCATTCTTTTGGGCCTTGTCGCGTTCATATTCGATACCGTCGGCGGTGTGCTGATTGCAAAGCTTTTCAACCTCTTCCGCAAGGAGAAAATCAACCCCATGATTGGCGCCGCAGGCATTTCGGCATTCCCGATGTCTGCACGTGTTATCAATAAAATGGGACTTGAAGAGGATAATCAGAACTTCCTGCTTATGCACGCTGTCGGTGTAAACGTTTCGGGACAGATTGCCTCGGTTATAGCGGGCGGTCTTATAATAAGTCTGTTAGGATAGGTGGCGTAATATGAATATAAATATTGATATACAGAATTTTTTAAACACCCTGCCCACAATCGGCAAGGGAATGCTTGGCATATTCGCAGTCACGATAGTAATCATCATTCTGACAATGATAATTAACAAGGTGACCGAAAACAGAGAATAAGAAAAAAGCACCGCAGTCGCGGTGCTTTTTTTATCTTAAAAATGAATCAATCGCATAAACTGTCTGCCCGTTATAGCTGAGCCTGGCCCAGCCACTTTTACTAATGGCGGTTTTGGTGACGTATTCACCGTTTAAAAGCTTATGCACCACGGTGCTCCCGTCGGTTGTCGGCTTGTCGCGCAGGTTGGTTTCTTCCTTTGCGGTGACATTAACGGGCGATACAACGCTGAACACCATACCGTGCTCGGTGATGGTGGCCTGCTCGGTGCTTGGATTGTCTTCGGGCTTGATTTCGGGCGCGTCGGTCGTGAGATAACTCGTAACGGCGTAAACCGTCTGTCCGTTAAAACTAAGGCGCGACCAGCCCTTGTCACTTATGGCGGTACGTTCTATAAACGTTCCGCTTATAAGCTTTCCAACCGATTCGCTGTCGGTGGATGGAGCCTTGCGCAGATTCACCTCAATCTTTGCGGTTACGCGGTCGCTTTTCGGTGTAAAGGTCATACCGTTTACGGTGTCGGGCTTCTCTGCTTCCACCACCTTGTCGGTAAGATAACTCGTAACGGCATAAACCGTCTGCCCGTTATATAAAAGGCGTGACCAACCGTTAGAGCCTATGCCTGTCCGCTTTAAAAACGTGCCGTTTTTAATGGTGGCAACCTTTTCGCCGCTCGTGCTCGGGCGCGAACGCAGATTAACCGTATCCTTCGGCGTAAGCGAATCGTTCGCCGCGGTGAACTTAACACCGTCGACAATATCTTCCTTTTCGGTTTCTATAACCTTATCGGTAAGATAGCTTGTAATGGCATAAACCGTCTGTCCGTTATATAAAAGGCGTGACCAGCCGTTTTTGCCTATGCCCGTACGCTTTAAAAACGTGCCGCTTTTGAGCGTGCCGACAATGTCATATTTCGTGCTGGCTCCCTTGCGGAGATTAACGGTGTCCTTGGCGGTGACAGAATCGTTTGCGTCGGTGTATAAAAGCTCTTCCGCCGTTTTGGGCGGTGCCGCATCGGTTTTGGTGGCGGTGCTGTCCTTTGCCTTTTCTTCTTTGAATTCGGTGTAGGAAACAATCATATCGCAGTTGCCGTCAATACCCTTGACTGTGCCGCGGTTGGTATATTGCCACATTGCGTATTCACCGCTGTAATCGGGTGTTTCCCTTTGCGGATATGTGGGGGAGGAATAGTGCGCAACCCACACCTTGTATGACTTTTCAATGAGCGCGGTGTCCCAGATGCTCTCGTCCTCTAAATCGTTTTTGGAGCCGTAAAACATTCCCTCATAGCCCTGGCCCTTGATGTAATCCAGAAAGGAAAGCGCGTTTTCGGTGCGCTCTTTGGCGGTGAGCGTGTGCATACGGCTGGTTTCGTTTTTATAACCCTCACAGTCGTAAACCACAGGGCAAGAGATTTTGTATCCCTTTATGGCGCTTGCGGTAAAGGCGGCCTCTTCCATAGCCTCCTTTTCGGTCTTGGCGGTGGAAAAGAAGTATACACCAACTAAGATTTTTGCCTTTTGTGCTTGCTGAATGTTGTAGTCTGCGTTTTCGTCAGGATAAATTTTTCCGTCTTCGCCGCGGAAGCCTATGCGTATAATCGCAAAGCTGATGCCGCTCTTTGCGGCGGCAGACCAGTCGATTTTTCCCTGCCATTTGGAAACGTCAATTCCGTGCGCCACACCCTTTTTTATCGTAAGCTTTTCCGCTTCCACGCGGCTGCCCTCGGCCTTATCTGCGAGGTCAAGGTTTTCGGGGTCCTTTGTGTCGTCGGGTGTGTCGCTTATATCGGCATCTGTCAGCGTTGCGGTGGGAGGGGCGCTGTTTTCAGGCTTTTCCCCCTTGCACGCGGCAAGAACTAAAAACAAAAATATTAGGCATAAGGCAAATAGTCGTTTCACAAAATCACCTCGCGCGTATTATACTATGACGTCTTTAGAATTTCAATATATGTTACATTTTTGTTGTTAAAAATTAATATTTGTGATACAATTGTCAGGTAATATTTTTTGAGTAGGTAATGCGTTTTGAAAAACTTTTTTTCTTCTAAAAAGGGCATAATAATAACCGCCGCTTCAGCTGCTGCGCTGCTTTTGCTCGCTGTGGTGCTTTTGCTGATTTTCGGTCAAAAAAATCCGCCCGCGGTAGAGGTGGGGGCAGAGCCCTCATCTTCACTTCACTCCTCCTCGCAGGTGGCAGAGCAGAAGCTTGAAATCACATCACACAAGGATATAGACACCACCACAACGGTGGATACAACCTGCTTTGTGGGCAGCTGTGACCCTGCGTTCCCATTGCTTTTAAACGGTGAGGCGGTCGAGTGCGACGAAAACGGTGTCTTTACGGTGGAAAAAGCGCTTAAGGTGGGGGCAAACACCTTTACCTTTTCGCATAAGGGCGAGGAAATAACATATACCGTGCGTTACCGCTTTGTCGTTATTGAGTCATATTCGCCAAGCGGCAAGCAGACCTATGACAGCGGTTCGGCATTTTCGGTCACTGTGCGTGCCCGAAAGGGAAGCGTTGTCACAGCCGCGTTTGGAGGAAAGACCATAACGCTCACAGAGGTTATGTCTAATGAGGAGATAAAAAATTCCGACTTTACGACCTATGGGGGCAGTTTTTCTCTGCCCGACGGCAATACCCAAAACAAAAATCTCGGCAAGGTGACGTATAGCGCAAAATATAAAGAGTATAGCGAAACCTATCGCTCGGGCGACATAATCTGCAAAAAGGCAAATATTCCGGTCATTGCAGAGGTTGTTTCGTTCTCGGCCGAAACCTTCGACGGTGACGGCACAAACGGCCTTTCGCGCCCCACCAACACATATCTGCCGGCGGGCACGGTGGATTACATAACCGGCACTGCATACAGCGGTGATATAAAGTATTACCGTCTGCGCTACGGCAAAAGCGTGGCGGCAAACAAAAAGCTTTCCCCGGGAAATCAAAAGGTCGTCGTAACGCGTGAGTATGCAGGCTCCCTGCCCGAAACAAACACGCTCTCGGTCGCGAAAATCGAGCAGTCAAAGCGTTTTACCACCATAACGCTTGATACCCAGTGGAAAGCGCCCTTCACCCTAAGTCTTTTGCCGCAGGCATATAAAAACCCTGCCATTCGCGATTATACCGTAACGGCGGTCACCTGCGAATACGTTGAAATCAAGTTTTGCTATGCCGCACAGATAAACGGAGCGATAAGCTTTAAGGAAAGCAATCCGCTTTTCACGCATGGGAAGACCGTAAAGAGCGGAAAGGATTATATCCTCAGACTTTACCTGCGCCGAAAAGGGCAGTTCTACGGCTGGGACGCCGCCTATAACAGCAGCGGTCAGCTTGTGTTCACGTTTTTGCACCCCACCACAGCCAAGCCTGCGGCCAATGCTTACGGTGTTGACCTTTCGGGTGTCAAAATTTTAATAGACATTGGTCACGGCGGTATTGACAGCGGTGCCGTTGGCATAAACGGTCTGCTCGAAAAAGAACGCAATATGAACCTTTCGCTGAAGATAAAGGCTCAGCTTGAAAGCATCGGCGCCACGGTGGTTA
>CALDPI010000079.1 GCA_937912045.1 uncultured Clostridia bacterium | reverse complement strand
CAGCTTTGTCCTTGCGGTGATTGCACTCTTAAGCTCTTCACCCGTCAGCTTGAAATTGTTTTCATTCTTAAGCGGGAGGGGTACCGGCGTTCCGCCTACCAGCGTTACAATCGGCGCATAGCAAACAAAGCACGGCTCGGGGATTATGACCTCGTCGCCCTGTGATACGGTTGCGCGTATTGCCAAATCAATGGCCTCACTTCCGCCCACAGTAACAAGCGTTTCATTCTGTGGGTTATACTTCAGTGAAAAACGGCGTTCCATATATCTGCAGATTTCCTCGCGCAGAGGGGTTAAACCCGCGTTAGAGGTGTAATAGGTGCGGCCTTTTTCAAGGCTTTCGATGGCGGCCTCTCTTATGTGCCAAGGGGTCACAAAGTCGGGCTGACCAACCGTCAGTGCCGTAACGTCGTCCATCTTTTCGGTCAATTCGAAAAATTTGCGAATGCCTGATGGCTTGAGCGATACGACGCTGTTTGAAAGAATCTTGCTGTAGTCTATCATATCATGCAGTTTCCTCGTTCGTCCTGTTCACCCGTGCCGTAAATAACGCCCTTGTCCTTATATTTTTTTAGCACAAAATGGGTAGAGGTTGAAAGAATCGACTCAAGCGGTGCGAGTTTTGCCGCAACAAACTGTGCAACCTCACGCATGGTGCGACCCTCTAATACGAGGTGCAAATCATATGCACCCGACATAAGATAAAGGCTCTCAACCTCGGGATATGAATAAATTTTTTCTGCAACCTTGTCAAAACCGCAATCACGTTGGGGAGTAATTTTCAGCTCGATAACCGCGTTGACGTATTCTCTGTCGGTCTTGTCCCAGTCAATCAGCGCCTGATATCCGAGAATGGTACCGTCCTTTTCAAAATCGGAAATGGCTTTTTTTATGTCGCCCTCGTCGCTTTCGGTCATAACCGCAATCTGTGCAGGTGTGAGTCGCGCGTCCTTTTCCAAAAATTCAAGAATACTGTTCATATTAAAAACTCCTTTCAAAAAGAAATAAAATGCTTTTTTGAAATTATATTATATTATGACGTAAAAATCAACAAAAAATAACTCTTGATTTTTTTTACGTACTGTGATATAATGCTCTAGCATTTGATTTCGCCCAATCCTTACGGGCGGCTTGAGTGCCGAAATTCGACATTGAAGCGGGTGGTCCTCTGACCTTTTTGGTTTATGAACATCTGATATTGTTAAGGAGGAAGAAAGATGGACGCTGTAAAGCAACTTGCAGCAGCACAGCTTCGTGAAGATGCTCCTGCTGTAGAAATCGGTTCGACCGTACGCGTACACGTAAAGATTCGCGAAGGTGAACGTGAGAGAATTCAGGTATTTGAGGGAACCGTTATTGCAAAGAACGGAAGCGGCATTGCCGAAACATTCACAGTACGTCGTGTATCCTACGGCGTAGGTGTGGAGAGAGTATTCCCCGTACATTCTCCGAATGTAGCAAAGGTAGAACTGGTAAGAAACGGTCGCGTTCGCAGAGCAAAGCTTTATTATCTGCGTGATCGCGTCGGTAAGGCGGCAAAGGTTAAAGAGCAGCTTTAATTGGCTCGACTCCTGCCACAAACACGAAAAAAAGGGGCTTTTAAAGCCCCTTTTTGTTTTTTCAAAAGAGGTACAGTATGGATTTTTACACAGGTGAGCATATCGCCCCAAAGGAAAAACCAAAAAAACCGCAGCAAGCTTTGAGTGCAAAGGCATCCTTTTTTGATTGGATTGACGTTGTTGCAACGTCGGTCATTGTCGTTGTGCTCATATTTACCTTCTTTTTCAGGGTTGTCACCATTGACGGTGATTCGATGCTTGACACCCTCATAAGTGGCGAAAAGGTTGTAATCATTACCTACAACAGCCCCATTATATACCAATATATTAACCTTATTCTTTATTTTTTTCACGCCTTTTCCGGCTATA
>CALDPI010000078.1 GCA_937912045.1 uncultured Clostridia bacterium | reverse complement strand
TTTTCATAAGCTAAACTCACGAATGGAATTCCTGCTTTTGCCGCCAAAAACATTGGGATATCGTTGTTGTAGTCGCCGATGGCAACGGTGCAAGAACGCGATAAATTGCCAATGCGCGTGTTGCCGTTTTCGGCGGAGCCCAGAGTGCCCATTACAATACCTGCATCACCTGTGCGCCTGTCAAAAGCCGCAACGCTTATGTCGGGACTTAAAATGGTGGTAACCTTAGAATATGAGGCGCCAACCTGCGAAATGTAACCAACCAGACCGCCTGCCTCAATAACGGGGTCATAAAGCGAAACACCGTGAAGACTGCCCTTGTTGAGCGTGAAAGAGCCAAACGGGTCGTCTGTGTCGCGCGCAATGAGTAAAGCCTCCTCAAATTGATAGTCGGTGTGGCTGTCCTTAATTTCAAGATATTGTTTTAAAAATTCATTTTCTTGCTTTGCCTTATCATAATCAATAAGCGAGCTGGTAAGCTCGTTGACCTTGTCGCGCAGCTCGGCATTTTCGGTCGCCAGCTTCTCATTCCCGTTAATTTTTTCAACAAAATCGTCAAAATAGTTGGAAACCGAGGTAAAAGCCGATTGAAACGGTGCAATGACCGAGCCGAGAATACTCGACTGTGGCGAAATAATTCCGCCGACAATACGCGCAATGACCGATATGATTATGAGTGTGGAAAGTATGGTGGCCGCAATTTTAAAACGGCGGCTTTTGAAAAAGTATCTCATTCCATCACCTGAAAATTTTTAAGTTATCTATATTTTCTTCCGCGCTTGAATACATAGTTATTGAAGGAATCGGAGGTTTCAAGACGCTTTGCCGTGCCGAGAACAACACAGTCAAGCGGATTGTCCGCAATGGTAACGGGCATATCCGTTTCGGAGCTTATAAGGTCTGCAAGTCCGCGGAGCAGAGCACCGCCGCCTGTAAGCGTAATGCCGGAATCAATAATGTCGGCTGCAAGCTCGGGCGGTGTTTTTTCAAGTGTGCTGCGGATAGCATCAATTATGCTTGCAAGCGTGTCACTTATGGCCTCGCGCACCTCAGCCGCAGTGATTACAACGTTCTTCGGCAGACCGTCAACAAGGTTTCTTCCCTTGATTTCCACGCTGCCCTCATCCTCGTACGGAACGGCAGAACCAATGTCAATCTTAAGCTGCTCGGCTGTGCGCTCACCAATGAGGAGATTATATTTCTTTCTGACGTAGTTAATGATGGCTTCGTCCAGGTCATCGCCTGCAACGCGTACCGACTGTGCGGTTACAATGTCACCGAGGGAAATAACGGCAACCTCGCTTGTGCCGCCGCCAATGTCAACAACCATATTTCCTGTGGCCTCCTCAACGGGTAGCCCTGCACCGAGTGCCGCAGCCATGGGTTCTTCAATAAGGTCAACCTCGGTTGCGCCTGCCTGCTTTGCAGCATCGTAAACAGCGCGGCTTTCAACCTCTGTAACACCTGCAGGAATGCAGATGATAACGCGCACACGTGAAAAGAACGAACCGCGGAGCGCCTGCTTTATGAAACGCTTAAGCATTGCGGCAGTAACGTCAAAGTCGGCAATAACACCATCCTGAAGCGGACGCACCGCAACAATAGAGCCGGGTGTTCTGCCAATCATCTCCTTAGCCTCGCGGCCAACGGCGCGCACCTCGTCGTTTCGCACGTCATAAGCCACAACAGAGGGCTCACGGATCACAACACCCTTTTCTTCCGCATAGATCAGCACATTGGATGTGCCCAGATCAATGCCAATATCCTCAGCTGCCATAGACTCAAGGTCTCCTTCGTCAATTTGTAATCAGTTTGTAATATTCTACACACAAACGAAATTTCCTCTTTATTTTTGGACAAATTTAGGATTTATTTCCCGCTTTTTTCGAGAAATTTCGTTTTTAGAAGCTTTCATTCCCCACTTTTTCCATTTTTTCTGCGGCAAATTTGCGTTTGGTCGCCTCTCCGCCGCGCAAATGGCGCACCGCCT
>CALDPI010000077.1 GCA_937912045.1 uncultured Clostridia bacterium | reverse complement strand
ATCGGAGAGGCAATTCTTAAGGATGCGGAAACGGTTGTAAATAATGACGGCACAACCTCGTTTATACCTAACGAAAAAATATTCATAGGCGCACTTTGCGCCCTTGCAGTCGTAGCCATTTATCTCATTATTATGCAGATAATCGGCGCAAAAAGGAGAAAAAATGAGCAAAATTAAGCTAAAAAGCCTCAAAACCCCCGAGAGCGACGCTCTGACGGGAAATGAATGGAACGAAATCTATCCTCGCCCACAGCTAAGGCGAAATAGCTTTATTCCTCTGAACGGCGAGTGGGATTTTTGCGTGACACAGGGCGACACACCCGACCACTACGACCGAAAAATCCGCGTTCCGTTTCCGCCACAGTCGCTGCTGTCCGGCGTGGGAGAGGAGTTTAAAAAGGGCGACGTGCTGTATTACAAGCGCGAGTTTTCCCTGCCCGACGGCTTTGTAAAGAGCCGCGTTATTCTGCACGTCGGCGCCACCGACCAGATAGCAACCGTATTTTTAAACGGAGAGGACCTCGGCACACACGTGGGCGGATATTTCCCGTTTTCGTTTGATATTACAGAAAAACTTACGGAAAATAACACGCTTGTTATCCGCGTGACCGACAACCCAAAGGACACCACCCTGCCTTATGGCAAGCAGCGCGAAAAACGCGGCGGAATGTGGTACACCACCGTTTCGGGCATCTGGCAGACGGTCTGGTGTGAAAGTGTTCCGAGCGAATATATAAAGGAGATTAGGATTGATGCCGACGATAACGAGGCGGTAATTTCGGTCACAGGTGTTGAAAACGGCACCCTGACACTCCGCACCGACGACGGCCTTATCAATGCTCCGCTCGAAAACGGCACCTGCACCGTTAAGCCCTGCCACCCGATTCGTTGGTCGCCCGAAAATCCGCACCTTTACCGCTTTAAAATCACGGCGGGCGAGGACGAGGTTGAATCCTACTTCGCACTAAGACGGATTTCTATCGAAAACGTTCGCGGTATTCCGCGCATTCTCCTAAACGGCGAGCCATACTTTTTCCACGGTCTGCTTGACCAAGGCTATTTCAGCGACGGCCTTTTCACCCCTGCCACCGAGGGCGGCTTTGAAAACGATATAAAGAGTATGAAGGCGCTTGGCTTTAACACGCTCAGAAAGCACATAAAAATCGAGCACCCCCAGTTTTATTACGACTGCGACAGGCTGGGTATGATTGTATTTCAGGATATGGTCAATAACGGAAAATACTCTTTCCTGCGCGACACCGCGTTGCCGACCGCGCTTTCAAAGCGCAGACGCTTTGGCTTCTGCCACACAAACAAAAAAACTCGAAAAGCTTTCATAGACACGATGGAGCAGACCGTCCGCGCGCTTTATAATCACCCATCTATCTGCCTTTGGACCATTTTTAACGAGGGCTGGGGACAGTTTGACGGCAACGAGATGTATAAAAGGCTCAGCGCCCTCGATAAAAGCCGCATAATTGACACAGCGTCGGGCTGGTTCTCCTGCAAGGAGAGTGATATTGTAAGTCCGCACGTGTATTTTAAAAAAATACGTGTTAAACCGCAGAAAAAGCCCGTGCTCATATCCGAGTTTGGCGGCTACGCCCACGCGGTAGAGGGGCACATCTTCAACGAGGCAAAGGCCTACGGCTACCGAACGTTTAAAAGCATCGACGATTTCCGCGCCGCCTTGAATACGCTCTATACCGAACAGATTATTCCTGCCGTTCCATACGGCCTTTGCGGCGCAATTTATACGCAGGTTTCGGACGTTGAGGATGAAATCAACGGAATCTTAACCTACGACCGCCGCGTCTGCAAGCTGAAGGCAGAGGATATGCTTCCCATTGCAGAAACGCTTAAAAAAGCAATAAAATAAACGGCTCATATGAGCCGTTTATTTTTTATCTTATCTGTCCGTCTCCGCGGATGATGTATTTATACGTGCAAAGCTCCTCAAGTCCCATCGGGCCTCTTGCGTGCAGGCGCTGGGTGGAAATTCCCAGCTCACAGCCGAGTCCGAACTCGCCGCCGTCGGTGAAGCGTGTTGATGCGTTAACGTACACCGCCGCGCTGTCCACAGCCGAGGTAAAGGTGTTTTGGGCCGCCGCATCCTCTGAGATTATCGCTTCGCTGTGGCCTGTCGAATGTGCCGCAATATGTGCGACCGCCTCTGTCACGTCAGATACCACACGCACCGCAAGAATGTAATCCAAAAATTCGGTATCAAAATCACTTTCGCCTGCCGCTGTGCCGTCGATAATGGCGGCGCTTTTTTCGCAAAGGCGCAGTTCCACAGGGTTTTCCACGCGCTCGGTTACAAGCGCGTTATATAGCATCGGCAAAAACTCCTCCGCCACCGCCTCATGCACAAGACAGCATTCCGCCGCGTTGCAAACACCTGGGCGACTTGTTTTGGCGTTAGTAATTATAGAAACCGCTTTTTTAAGGTCTGCGGCCTTGTCAACATAAATATGGCAAATACCCGTTCCTGTCTGAATGCAGGGCACCGTCGCGTTGTCCACGCAGGCCTTTATGAGTCCTGCACCACCGCGGGGTACGAGCAAATCTACAAGACCGTTTGCCGTCATAAGCTCACGCGAGCTCTCGCGCGAGGTATCCTCAACAAGCGACACGCACTCGGTCGGCAGGCCAGCCTTTGCAAGTCCCTCTTTAAGTGCCAGAACAATAGCGTTTGCGCTCTGCCACGCGTCACGTCCGCTACGCAGTACGCATACGTTGCCGCTCTTTATAGAAAGCGCCGCCGCGTCACTCGTCACGTTGGGTCGGCTCTCATAAATGATTGCCATAACGCCCATCGGAACAGCGGTGCGTTCAATCACAATTCCGTTTGGACGCTCTACCCTGCGAAGCACCTTGCCGACGGGGTCGGGCAGTGCCGCTACCTCACGAATGCCGTCTGCCATACCTTTGATTCTCTCAGGCGTCAGTAAGAGTCTATCAAGCAGTGAATCACTTATTCTGCCGCGCGCGGCATCGGCATCGGCGCCGTTTGCCGACATTATCTTATCGGTGTTTTCTATAAGTGCATCTGCCATAAAGAGCAGAGCGTCGTTTTTTTGCTTTGTGCTTGCCGTTGCAAGCGGCACCTTTGCCGTCTGTACCGACAAAAGAAGTTCCTTTGTTGTCATATCACACCTACTTCTTGGAAGTAAATCTTGTTCCGACGTCCTTGCCGGCAATAATGTCATAAAGGCATTCGGGCTCTTTACCGTTGGCAATGATCATATCAATTCCTGCCTCATTTGCCATTTTTGCGGCACGGAGCTTGGTTGCCATTCCACCCGTACCGAGCGAGCTTCCCTCGCCCCCTGCAAGCGCCATAATCTCAGGTGTTACACCGTCAACGTGCGAAATGAGCTTGGCATCCTTTTCTTTGCGCGGGTCGGCGGTGTAAAGACCGTCAATATCGGTCAGTAGTACGAGCAACTCTGCCGCGGCACACTCCGCCACGATTGCGGCAAGCGTGTCGTTATCGCCAACCGAGATTTCGTGTGTGGCAACGGTGTCGTTCTCGTTTATAATCGGCAACGCGCCGAGCTCGATAAGGCGCGAAAGCGTATTAGTCGCGTTAAGCCTGCGCTCTGCATTTTCAACGTCCTCACCCGTCAGCAAAATCTGTGCGACGGTGTGATTATATTCACCGAAAAGCTTATCATAGGTATACATCAGCTCGCATTGTCCAACCGCGGCCGCCGCCTGCTTGCCGGGCATATCGGTGGGACGGGTCTTAAGACCTAATTTACCAACGCCCATTCCTATTGCGCCCGACGACACGAGTATCACCTGATGACCTGCATTTTTCAAATCGCTCAGCACCCTGCAAAGCTCCTCAACGCGACGGATGTTCAAATGTCCCGTTGCGTGTGCGAGTGTCGAGGTGCCAACCTTTACAACAATTCTCATTTTCCAAGTTCCTTTGTTCTTTGATATGCTGCGATTACAGCGTCGATTACGTCTGCGCGGAAAGCGCCCTGTTCAAGTCGGCGCACACCCTGAATGGTGCTGCCGCCCGGGCTGCAAACCGAATCCTTAAGCTCTGCGGGGTGCTTGCCCGTTGAGAGCATAAGCTGTGCCGTTCCCTCAAGCGTTGCCGCCGCATAAAGCAGTGCCTTGTCACGCGGAAGTCCCGCACTCACACCGCCGTCGGCAAGCGCCTCTATAAACTGGCAGACAAACGCAGGGCCACAGCCCGAAAGTGCACTGCCGGCATCAATCAACGTTTCGGGAAGATTATCGAATCTGCCTGCCGCCGCCATAAACGAAAGGAAGGTCTTTTCGTCCTCGGCCGTCGCACCGCACAGCGTGTATAAAATCATACCGCCGCCAACCGCCACGGGTGTGTTGGGCATTATGCGTATTATGGGGTAATCCGCGCCCAAAACGGATAATATTTTTTCGGTTGTTACGCCTGCCGCCATGCTGACGAGCAAAAAGCGGCTTTCCCTCTCTGCGAGGGTCGGTGCCAGCTCCTTCAAAAGCTCAGATAACACCTGTGGCTTTACACCAAGAAAAATAAAATCGCATTCCTTTGCAATACTTATATTGTCTGTTGCGGTGGCAGAGAGCGTTTTTGCGAGCTCCTCTGCCTTTTCTTTGCAAAAGTCTGCAAGGAAAATTTCATTTCCGCTTTTCGCAGCGGCACAGGCCAACGCGCCGCCCATATTTCCACAGCCGATAAAACCAATTTTCAGCACGGTATTTCCCCCTTTTTTATGAAAATAATTATAGTAGCAATTTATCCTTTTGTCAAGCAAGGCAAACACTTGAAAAGTGCGTCCTTTTGTGATATTCTTATCTCATAATATTTATGGAAGTGCATAAAATGAAGAAAAATAATATTAAAACAGTGGTAGTTCTCGCCCTGCTGATTGCGGTCGAGATTGTGCTTTCGCGTCTACTTTCCATCTCTCTGCAGAATTTAAAGCTCGGTTTTTCCTTTTTGGTGGTGGCCTTTGCCGCACGTGAATACGGTGTTTTCGGCGGTGTGGCGGTCGGCGGCCTCTCCGACCTTGTGGGCGCGCTGCTCCTGCCAATCGGCCCGTATTTCCCTGGCTTTACGCTGACCGCGGCACTTATGGGCGCGGTTTACGGCATCTGTCTTAAGAGGCCAAGCATCAAAAAAATTGTGCTTGCACAGGTTATAAATAACTTCGTACTCGGAATGCTTTTAAACTCGTTTTGGATATCACTGCTTTATGGCTCGCCCTTTTTGTCGCTTCTGCCATTGCGCGCATTGCAGGCGGCGATTCTCACAGCAGTCGGCGTTCCTGCGCTGCACTTTATGAACAAATACGTTCCAAGGATTGCAAAAAAATAAAGGCATAATAAAGTTATTATGAACGTATGAGGTATTGATATGGACGAAAATTTATTACATTTTACCTTGCGCGTTGACCGAGAATTGTTCCAGAAATTCCGCTATGTAGCAGAATATGAAGGAAGGTCGGCAAATAAAGAAATCATACAGTTTTTAAAACAGCACGTAGCCAGATTTGAAAAAGAACACGGCGAAATAAAAACAAATTAAAAAAATCACCCCAAAGGGTGATTTTTTTATAACCATCGTTACGTAACATACCGCCCTCACATACGCTTATGCCGCGCGGCACTTCCTTTCTGCCTGCTTGCAGAAAGGAAGCAAAGAAAAGCCTCAAGGGGACTTTCGATGTCCCCTCGCACAAAGTAAATTTTATTTTAATCAACTGCGTTTCGCCGATACGTCTACCGTCGAAACGAAAACTGAAAAAAATTTTATGCCTTGCGCTTTGTGCTCACCCCTAGCGACCAAGGCCGCCGCCTTGGAACCGCCATAGACGGTCGGCTGAGTGATTTCCTTTTTTATGTTGTTAAAGGTGGTTTGCAAATTAACTGTCTATTTTATCTCCCAATTAATCGGTTTAAGTCCTGACTCTTTTAATAATTCGTTGCACTTGCTGAAGTGGCGGCAACCGAAAAAGCCGCTGTATGCCGAAAGCGGACTCGGGTGTGGGGCGGTCAGCTTTTTGTGAATGGGGTTTGTGATAATGTCACACTTTTTTCGTGCGGCAGCACCCCACAGCAAAAATACAACGGGTGTTTCCTTACGGTTGAGCTCGGCAATTACCCTGTCTGTGAACTGCTCCCAGCCCATTCCCTTGTGGCTGTTTGCCTCGCCCTTGCGGACGGTGAGCACGTTGTTAAGCATCAAGACGCCGTCCTGCGCCCAGGACTCCAAAAAGCCGTGGTCAGCAGGCAAATATCCCAAATCGGTATTTATTTCGGCATATATATTTCTAAGCGACGGAGGAATCTGCACACCCTTTTTGACCGAAAAACAGAGTCCGTGCGCCTGGTTTGGCTCGTGATACGGGTCCTGCCCGATTATGACGGCGCGGCAATCCGCAAAAGAGGTGTATTTGAGCGCATTAAAAATATTGTTCATATCGGGATAGACGGTGTGCGTGCTGTACTCCGCCTTTAAAAATTGGCGTAGGCGCTGATAATACGGCTTTTGCCACTCGTCCTTTAAAATTTCGTCCCAGTCGTTTCCAATGTGTACCATAAGCAAGTCCCCCTTTACAAAACTAAGTATAACTTTTTTAAAAAATTTTGTCAATTAGCCTATTACACCGAAAAAATTTTTTGTGGTATAATTATTAACAAGAGGTGATATTATGCTTAAAATCGGTGATACGGTACTGTACGGCGCCACAGGTGTTTGCACCGTGTGCGACGTTGTTACGCGCGAAATCGGCGGTATGACAAAGGAATATTTTGTGCTTCGTCCCACCGCACAGGACAGGTGCACTGTTTTTGTTCCCACCGACAACGAGGCCCTGCTGCAAAAGGCGCGCAAAATATTATCAAAAGAGGAAATCCTCGGCATAATCGACTCCCTGCCCGAATGTGACGACCTGTGGGAAGAAAACGAAATTAAACGGCGCGAGCTGTTTTCGGATATTCTGCACAGCGGCGACCGCAAAAGGCTTATGCTTCTGATTCGCTCGCTTTACAACCGCCGCGAAGAACGCAGGACAGAAAACAAGCGCCTGCACGTCGCTGACGAGCATTTTATGAACGAGGCGGAGCGACTCCTGCACGATGAATTTTCGGCGGTGCTGGAAATAAACCCTGAGGACGTTACAGACTTTATAATGAAAAGATTAACCCGATAGGAAAAATCCTATCGGGCTTTTTTATCCCTCTAAAATATGCATTGAAGAAAGGTCGCGGTCGGTAATTTTTTTGAAAACCTCAAACGCGTGCGGCTCCAAAAAATTATCCCCGATACTACTTAAGCCCT
>CALDPI010000076.1 GCA_937912045.1 uncultured Clostridia bacterium | reverse complement strand
GTCAGCATAAAAACGCGGCCCTCAACGCAGCGGAACACGCGCTTCCGATTCTGCACGATGAAGAGCAGGCAAAAAAGCTTAACGAGATAGCAAGGGAGAATAAGGTGCTTTTGGTGCTAAAGCCTCACTTTGCGCAGGACGTCAGCAAAATCAAGGCCTGCAACCTCAGCAATATTAAATTTATAGACGACAGTTTTTTTACGAAAAACGGTATCACGTCATATGAGTTTATAGCGGGCTGTGATGCTTTGCTTTCGGACTATTCCTCGGTTTATTATGATTTTCTGCTATGTGACAAGCCAATCGGACTTGTGTGGGAGGATTATGAGGAGTATAAGAAAACTACAAATTTTGGAGTTGATATGGATTATAACATGAAAGCAGGCGAAAAGATTTATAACATTGCCGATTTTGAAAAATTCCTTAAAAATCTTGCCACAGGTAACGATACTCTCAAGGCAGAAAGGGCAGAAATCAGCGCCTGGGCAAACTACGGTATGGACGGCAACAGTACACAGCGCGTGACCGATTTCATCATAGAAAAAGCAAAGCTATAGAGGGGTGTTTTTGTGTTATTTCTGTTACTTGTTTATTTTGCAGTTTGTATTTACGGCGTGAAATTCAAGTTTAGCGGCAATGCAGACTATATGTCCGTTGAGAACACACAGGCCATTAAGGGCATATTCATTTTGATGGTGTTTTTTAGCCATATAAAAGGCTATGTAACCTTTGGCACAGGTCTGCCTGATGAGATTTTTTTAAGGTTTTTTGAAATAATCGGACAGGCAATGGTTGCACTTTTCCTCTTTTATTCGGGTTACGACGTTATGGAGTCTATAAAGAAAAAGGGCGAGCCGTATATTAAGAAATTCCCGAAAAACAGGGTGCTTGCAACGCTTTTTAATTTTGACCTTGCGGTGCTGCTTTTTCTGATACTTACGTTAATACTTGGCGAAAAGGTGACGGTTAAACGTGTTTTGTTGTCACTAATCGGTTGGGATGCACTCGGCAACTCGAACTGGTATATTTTCGTGATTTTGCTTCTGTATTTGCTGACCTATGTCGTTTTCACGCTCTTAAAAGGGAAACCGCATATTTGGTCTGTGGCAGTTCTTTCGGTAATTACCTGTGTGCTGATATTTGTAACCTGGCGTTATCAGATTAGGCCTTCGTGGTGGTATGATACAATGCTTTGTTACGTTTTGGGCATGGGTTATTCGATAATAAGACCGAAAATCGAAGCCTTTTTCAGTAAAAGCATTGTGCTTTGGGCGGCTTCAATAGTGGTTTTGTTGGCTGCATATTATCTCCTTAAAGGCCGACATATCGCGGCGGAGATTTTGGCAAATTTGTTTTTTACCGTCGCGGTTGTGCTTTTCACAATGCATATAACGCTTAAAAATAAAATGCTGGTTTGGTGTGGTAAAAATCTGTTCGAGCTTTACATTTTGCAAAGAATTCCAATGATTATTTTCAGCACTCTCGGCGTTAATAATATAAGTGTAATCATATATTTTGTTTTATGCGCGGCAATCACAGCTTTGATTGCGATAGTGTTTAAAAAATATAGCAACAAATTGTGGAAAGCAATAGCGGCGTCGAAAAACTATCGTTAATATGTAAAAAATAATATCAGTTGAAAGGAAGAACAGCAATGACAGTAGCATTATTAACAGCTGCAGGAAGCGGAACCAGGATGGGTCAGGACATTCCGAAACAATTTATACATATAGATAATAAGCCGGTTATTATCTATACAATGGAAAAGTTTCAAAACAATCCGCAGACAGATGCCATAGTGCTTGTAACGTTGCCACATTGGGTGGATTTCGTTTGGGCATATGCAAAACAGTTTAATATCACCAAGCTTAAGTGGGTTGTTGCCGGTGGCGAAACCGGACAGGAATCCATTTACAATGGCCTTAAGAAAATTGAAGAGGAATATGATAAGGATACGGTCGTGATGATACACGACGGAAATCGTCCTATGGTGGATAATGATATAATAGCTGACAGTCTTGCCGTATTTCGCAAACACGGCTCTGCAATCACCGCTATTCCTTGCGTAGAAGCGGTTTTTAAGAGCGAGGATAAGATTTCATCTACACAGTCAATACCCAGAGAGGTTCTTTTGAGAACACAGACGCCGCATACGTATGTGCTTGAAAAGTTGCTTTGGGCACATGAGCAAGCAAAGCTTAAGGGTATAACAAACACGGCGGCCACCTGTTCTTTGATGTGTGAGCTGGGCGAGGAAATTTATTTTTCAAAAGGCGCTGAAACTAACCTAAAACTCACCACGTTGGAAGACCTTGAGATTTTTGGCGCTTTATTATTAACACAAAAGAGCGATTGGCTTAAAAAAGGGTAATTAAAATGAACTGCTTAAAAAATGAGTTGTATTCAAATGATATTTCACGTGTCGCTGATTTAATCCCCGTTTCGAAAATTGCAGGCAAGTCTTTTTTGATTACGGGCGCTACCGGACTTATATGCTCTTGCATAGTTGATATGCTGCTGTGGATTAACAGAAAACATGATGCAAAAATATTAATTTATGTTGCAGGAAGAAATGCTGCGGCGCTGGAAGAACGTTTTGATATTGCAAGTACGGGAAACATTTTCGCCGTCGACTACGATGCCACTAAAGAGATAGATTTCAATTTTAAATCAGATTTTATTATTCACGGTGCGAGCAATGCAAGCCCCGATAAGTATGTTAAGGAACCCGTGGATACGATGCTATCGAATTTTTTTGGTATGCACAACATACTAAAATACGCGTTTCAGACAAACGCTCAAAAAACAATATATATATCTTCCAGTGAGGTTTACGGAAAAACAGCAACGGAATTACCCATTTTGGAAACGGACTATGGGTTTAGCGATATTTTAGCTGTGCGTTCATCTTATACTTCTTCAAAGCGTGCGACGGAAACGTTATGCGTAAGCTTTGCTGAGCAGTACGGAGTTCCTGTGTCAATAGTAAGACCGGGACATATATATGGTCCGACTGCAACATCAAAGGATAATCGAATTTCCTCGGCCTTTGCCATGGCGGCGGCCCGTGGCGATGACCTTGTGATGAAGAGTGCAGGTTCCCAAATGCGTTCATATTGTTATAGCGTTGACTGTGCATCGGCTATTTTGTGGGCAGCTTTGTTCGGCGAAAACGGAGAAGCTTACAATATATCCAATAAAAATTCAATTATAACTATAAAGCAAATGGCGGAAAAATTAGCGCAATCGGGAAATGTTATACTCCATCAAGCGGTTGCCGATGCCGAAGCTAAAAAACAGTTTAATCCCATGGACAACTCCAGTTTGAACAGCGAAAAGCTGGAAGCGTTGGGATGGAAGGGGCTCTTCGATGCGGATGTGGGGTTGAGCCATACGGTTCAAATCCTGAGAGAGCTATATGTATAGATAGAGTGAATAAAGGGACCAAAATCGGCCCCTTTATTTTTTCATAAAAAAGACTTGACAAGGGGCATATATAATAGTATAATGATGGCTGTAAAGTGATTTGCTTTACAGAGAAGGTGAGAAGATGCCAAAGGATTTGGCGTTGTCGGCGCTGCTCGATATTTACGGCGGCCTGCTGACCGAAAAGCAACAGAGCGCCATCGACCAATATTACAATCAGGATAATCCTGAGATATCGGACTACGAATA
>CALDPI010000075.1 GCA_937912045.1 uncultured Clostridia bacterium | reverse complement strand
TCTCACGCGCTTCCTCTGTGTTTTGCGGTTTGCCGAGCATTCGCTCACCAAGAAAAACTGCTGTATCGGCGGCAATCACCGTATCGTCTTTATGGCGAAGTGCCACCTCTTTTGCTTTTTGTGCCGCAAGAAACTGCGGACGTTCAAAAAGTGAAACGGTATTGGGGCAATGCTCCTCACCTTTTGCAACATCAACAGAAAAATTGTCCACCACCATTGAAATTAATTCACGCCGACGTGGTGATGCCGAAGCCAAAATATACATTATTATATATCCCTTAAGCCAATTTTGTTTCGAGGTTTGCGCGGATTGCGGCAATAAATTCCTCGCTGTTGACGGTCTTGCACTCGATATCCGAGAGGGCTGCAAGGTCACCTGTCATAATGCCGGACTCTATTGTATCAATGCAGGCAGCCTCGAGCTTATTTGCGAAATCGACAAGCGCCGTATTTCCGTCCAACTCGCCACGCTTTTTGAGCGCGCCCGACCAAGCAAATATTGTTGCAACGGGGTTCGAGGAGGGCTTTTCGCCCTTTTGCCAGCGGTAATAATGACGGGTGATTGTGCCGTGTGCCGCCTCGTACTCGTAATTTCCGTCGGGGCTCAGGAGCACGCTCGTCATCATTGCGAGAGAGCCGAATGCTGTTGAAACCATATCACTCATAACGTCACCGTCATAGTTTTTGCAGACCCAGAGAAAGCCGCCCTGTGAACGAATTACACGTGCAACGGCATCGTCAATTAGGGTATAGAAATACTCAATGCCTGCGGCATCAAATTTTTCCTTGTACTCGTTTTCAAATATCTCCTGGAATTTGAGCTTGAATGTCTGGTCGTACTGCTTTGAAATGGTATCCTTTGTTGCAAACCACATATCCTGCTTTGTATCAAGCGCATAGTCAAAGCAGACGCGCGCAAAGGATTCTATTGACGAATCCTTATTATACTGTCCCTGCAGAACACCTGCACACTCAAAATCATATATCTTTTGCGAAAACTCTGTGCCGTCTGCGCCGTGGAAGACAAGCTCGGCTGTGCCGGGACCCTCCACACGATATTCTGTTGCCTTATATACGTCACCATATGCGTGACGGGCGATTGTGATGGGTTTTGTCCAACGGCTGACGTAGGGTTTTATACATTTTGTAATAATGGGTGCGCGGAACACTGTGCCATCCAGGATTGAACGGATTGTGCCGTTAGGGCTTTTCCACATTTCCTTAAGGCCGTACTCCTCAACTCGCTGTGCGTTGGGGGTTATTGTGGCGCACTTTACGCCGACCTTATGCTTCTTTATAGCGTTTGCGGCGTCAACCGTTACCTTGTCGTTAGTTTCGTCGCGGTGCGGAAGGCCTAAATCGTAATACTCTGTATTAAGCTCGACAAAAGGGCAAAGCAATTCGTCCTTTATCATTTTCCAGAGAATTCTGGTCATTTCGTCTCCGTCCATCTCGACGATGGGGTTCATTTTTATTTTATCCACTTTTAGTCCTCCTTATTACCCGAGGCATACCAGTTCATAAGGCAGCCTGAAAGCAGTATTTCTCTCTCCTTTTTGGTGAGTCCTGCAATGTGAAGTGTGATTTCCGTGAGTGCATCGTTTGAAATAACGTAGCCCTTTACGGTTTCGGTTCCATCCTCGACCGCTTTTCTGATGTTGGGTACGAAGATGCAATCGCCCGGCTCATAATTGAACTCTACGTCCTTGTCAATGGTGAAGGGCAGCATACCCCAGTTTATGCAGTTTGAGCGGTAACGCTTGGTGGCATATTCATAGCATATGTTTGCCGCGCCGCCCAAAACACGCTGACAGGATGCGGCCTGCTCACGGGCAGAGCCGTCACAGGGCTTGTTGGCAAATACGCAGGAGCCGAACTGGGTGTTCTGAACCAGCGTATCAGCGTCACC
>CALDPI010000074.1 GCA_937912045.1 uncultured Clostridia bacterium | reverse complement strand
CACCTTTGGTGCGGCAGGAAGTAAAACCGTGGCGGCGCTTGGTGACAAGGTTGCAAGGAAGGTGCTCTTTGGCAAGAGCATTCTCGTACCCAACGAGGAGGCTATCGCGGCGGTCACCGATGCACTCTCTGGCATTGACCTGATTGTCGGCATTGGCTCGGGCGTTATACAGGACCTTTGTAAATACGTATCCTTTGAGTCCAAAGTACCGTATGTTATTGTTGCGACTGCGCCCTCTATGGACGGTTATGCCTCTAACGGTGCGGCTATGATAACGGGCGGAATGAAGGTGACCTATCCTGCCGGTCTTCCGCTTGCTATTGTTGGTGACACAGAGGTTTTGGCCGCAGCCCCAATGGAAATGCTCAAGGCGGGCTATGGCGACATTATAGGCAAATTTTCGGCACTTAACGACTGGAAGCTGAGTCACCTTATTAATGATGAATATTTCTGCCCCTACATTTATGACCTCACCTATCAGCAGATTGAGCGCACCCTAAAGTTAGCAGACGGCCTGCTGTCGCGCAATGAAGAAAGCGTTAAGGCCGTTATGGAGGCACTTGTCATCATCGGCATTTTGATGAGCTTTGCAGGCTCCTCCCGTCCTGCATCGGGCAGTGAGCACCATCTTTCTCACTTCTTTGAGATTACGGGCATTGTTGAAAACAGAGAGTATTTCCCCCACGGAATTGACGTTGCCTTTTCCACCGTCATCACGGCCGAGGTGCGTGAAAAAATCTTGAATGGCACATTCCCAAAAAAGATTTACAGAGCAACCGATACAGAGCTCTGTAAAGAAATTAATGCGGTTTACAAGGGCGTGGCCGAGGGCTGTCTTGCACTGCAGAAAAAGGTTGGCAACTATGCAAACGACCGCTCGGCTCTATATCTCGAAAAGGAAGCCGAAATCAGAGCGATTCTGGCCGAGATGCCGTCGTCTGCCGAAATTAAAAAAATGCTGGCGCTTGTTGGGCTCAGCATGGATGACTTTTATGCACTTTACGGCAAAGAAAAAATTGAAAACGCCGTGCTTTACGCCAAGGATTTAAAGGACAGATACACGGTGCTTTGGATAAACTACGATTTTTACGGAGGCAAGAAAAATGTATAGCAGAATTAAGGTTATTGCAATGGACCTGGACGGCACGCTGACACAGCACAAAACTCCGCTATCTGCCGAGCACCGCGAAATTTTGACACGTCTTTCAAAGGATTACAAGCTTTTGATGGTCGGCGCAGGACAGGTTATGCGCATTTTCAATCAATTAGAGCAGTTCCCCATTGACGTTATTGGAAACTACGGTATGCAGTACGGTGTTTACAACCCCGACAGCAAGGGCATTGATATTAAAAGAGATATCGTTTGCGATTGCGACAGGGCTTTGATTGATGCAAAGGTTACAATGCTGCGAGAAAAATACGGCTTTACCGAATTTGCAGGTGAAAACGTTGAGTATCATCCGTCGGGTTGCATCACCTTCCCCATTTTGGGTACGAAAGCAAAGCAGGAGGACAAGCTGGCCTTTGACCCCGACAGAAAAAAGCGCCGCAAAATTTATGACGAGGTTGTAAATGAGTTCAGCGATTACTGCGTATTTGTCGGCGGCTCGTCGTCCTTTGATATGGCGCCGAAGCCGTATAACAAATATTACGCACTCGACCTCTACTGCAAGGAAAACGGTCTTTCTCACGACGAGGTTGTGTACATCGGTGACGATTATGGTCTTGGCGGCAATGACGAATCGGTTTACGTTTCGGATTTCCCCTATATCACCATTGACAATTATCTGGATTTCCCGAAGGTTGTAAAAGAACTTTTGAAATAACAAAAAAGCAGCATTTGTAAAAAACAAATGCTGCTTTTTTTATGATGCTTTCCAGCTATCCGTATTGAACGAGCCCGTGCCCCAACGGAAGCCTGTTGAATAGTCGCATATATTTGCGGTACCTGTTTCCATTTCGTCCGAGCGTATCCACACACCGTTGTTGTTTGCAAACACACAGCGGTAAACAACTGCCGTGCCGAAGCGTGTGGTGAGTGGGTCGGTAGTCATATATATTGTCATTTCTTTTCCGCTATAAGCGTTTATTATATCCTCTTCCTTTATCATAATCTTAACGTCGGTCTGCTCGCCGTTAATATTGATGTGAAGATTGCCTGCAAACAGGCTTTCAATGGAGGCAATATCAGTTGCGTTGGCACCGGGAACGTTTGAAATATAGGTCGAATTTCGGTCGTTTGAGGGGACGTTGTCCATATACGAATCGAGCAATGCGTGCTCCTCAGGGGTGTTTAGAATCTGCAAGAAACGGTCCATTGCGCCTGCAACTGTTGTCTGGTCCTCATTTTCGGGGATTTCGTCAAAGGGCAAAAACTCAAACTCTATTACCGAATTGAGAACACCGCTTTGCGCGGTTGCACCCTTTTTATATGAAAATGTGACGGGGAAGGTCAACGTATCCTGTGGGTTGACAACCCAGTCCTCATGCTTTTTCTGCATTGTGGTTGTAACCTCGATTGCAGTGTTGTCGTAGGTGCCCTCGCCCTCCACGTATTTCATAACGTTATAACCGAATACGACGTTTGAATTATTATAAACGGTTACATTAAAGGTGACACCCGACGAGGAGCCGAGGTTTACTGTGCTGTTAAGGGTGGAGGCTGCATAACCGTTAACGGTGACACCCTCTGCATTTTCCACGCCGATTATAAAAACGTTTTCCTGCGGGTATACGTTTGATATGCCCTGAATGTTGAGTATGTCTGTAACCTCAGCATAGACGGTGCAAAGAAAACAAAAAAGAAGGACGCCCACAATCGGCACTATGATTTTTTTAAGTGTTTTAATCATATGTGGGCTCCCTTCTGTTTATTATAATTTTACAGTTTCCTTTTCTACTTTATATTTTGGTGTGCCGTAATCATCGCACACACCGATTTCATAAAGGTACAGAATGTTTTCGGCTGCGACGAAAAACTGCGAACAGGTCATATCCTCGTTTTCGTACATCAGCACAGGAATCTGAAGTGTGTCACGGATTTCAAGCAGCTCTGTAAACGTATCTACGTGCAGAACCTGATAACCCGACATATCAAAAGAATTGTTTATTTTCTGAATATAAGATTTATACGCCGATACCAAGCGTTTTACCTTTACCGCATAGTCAAGATGCTTATCACGTGTGCGCACCACAAACACAGCAAGCACTATAAGTAAGAGCGCGTCTGCAGCGGCGAGCGCCAACATAATATTTTTATAAGCTCGCGTATCGTTATTGTTAAGTGCCAACACCTTTTGCTCGGACTCGGCCACTGTGGTGGCGGTGTAGGGCGTTACTGTGGGCTTTACAAGCGGCACAAAAAGCTCTATTACGTAGCGGTTCTCGTTTTCGGCGGCAAATGCACTGCTTTCGCCCAAAACGTCAACGTACATTCGGACGGCAAGTGTAGATTCCGTATCCTTAAGGCCATAGGCGGCAAGGAAGTTTTTGGCAATCTGGTTATATCCGTTATAATCAAGCTCCACGCTATCCTTCACCGAAAGAACGGCACCACTTGCCGTTTCGGTTTTTTGAGAGACGAGGGTGTAAACAGGATTATAAATTGCCATCTGCGTTTCCTTATCCTTAACCTCGAGCTGTGCCTCTATTTTATAGGAATACTTATAATTCACGTCGGTGGCGTCCATTTTGAGCGTATAGTCAAAATCTGCCGTCATCTTTTCAACAAGTGACGCAACATAAGCATGACTTCCGTTAAGGTATTCCTCACTATAAAACTCGTTATCGGCGAGGTATGCCTTGTATATTACGTTGCCGTTTTCCTTATAAGACACAAAGGTATCCTTATTCAGTTTCAGATACGTATGGCCTGCAAAAATCAGTGCAAGCGACAGAATTGCAATTATAACCGTTTGCAAGGTTATAAGCCTTTTTCTGCGCCTTTGATATGCGGCGCGCATAAGCTTTTCTTTTTCAGACATTAATAAACACCTTGATTTTTAATTATTTAAAGAGCTCTCGCATCCATACTGTTGGATAGCCGAGATACTTTATTTTCAATTTTTGAATTCCGATTATATCCTCGGTCGTTATGTAGTCACTATCGACGCTGTCGTTAGCGTCGCCCTTTGTGAAAATTCTGAGTTCACCGTTTATCTTTTCAACGTCTACCACGCGGTGAACGGTTTTTACTTTGTTGCTGGTAAAGACCAGAATCTGCCCTTCCTTTATGGGTTGGTCTTCATACTGCTCGTAGGTTATGGCATCGCCTTTGTTGAGGGTGCCTGTCATACTCTCGGTAGAGACAACGAGCAAGCCGTAACGGAAACGGCAGGAAATGAGCATTACAAATGCCGTCAAAACAGCGACCGTTAAAGCGGTGAACACCGCCGCTAAAACGGTGTTTTTTCGGTGGGTGGTGCGAATTTTCCTCTCATAGAGGGAACGTATAAAATACAAAAGCAACAGTGGCAACAGAAGCTTGAAAAAAGCATACATTGCCTGCGGCATTGACGGCTTTATGGGGAATAAAAACGGATAGATTGAAACCGCCAGTTTATACGCAATGGCCGGCAAAGCACCGTACTTGCCGGACAAATAGTGATAAAGCACGTTTGCGGTAATTGCAGGCAACACAACCAGGCCACACAGGTCTGCAAAGCCTGAAAACGTGCGCAAGGGTCTTTCCTGCATAAACAGCAAAACATCGAAAAGCGTGAGCAAAAAATAAGAAAGATAAAAAGACACTCTGCTCTCCTGGGAGAGAAGCACGCGGCGCAGCTGCTCACACGCTATGATTGCCGCGGTGTATGGAAGGATGTTTTCATACCAATAAGCCGGCACCAAAACAGTACGCGAAAATCCGAAGCCGTAGCCTGTTGCGTAATATGCAAAAATGGCAATAATTGCGGCCGCCAGCGTTAAAAGCGCAACCTGCTTATGCTGTATTGCAAGCAGGCTCCTTTTCTTTAGAAAAAAGGAAAACGCAAAAGCCGCCAGTACTGCTCCGACCGCCAAAATCAAATTGGTATGTGCGCCCTTTTGAACGAAGCAAGCAGGGAGAAGCAGACATATGCAGATGCATTCCATTATGTATAGTGTTTTTTTATCACTATTCACGCGTGCTCCCCCCTACCGTTTACGCTCAAAACATAGTTTTAAGATTTGTCAGGCTTCTTATGCCTCTTCGTCTGCTGTTGCGGTAAGTTCTATTGTGATAGACGTACCGATTGCAGCGGTTACAGGCTCCTTAAGTTCAACCGTTACAGTGTATTCAACTTCACTTTCGGCTGCAACGTCAAAGCCTACGGTGCCTTCTGTTCCGTCCTCCCATTCGCTTGTTACGGTAAAGTGGGTAGCCGTGGTGTTGGAGGTCAACCTCGGAACAACGTTTGCAACATACTTATTCTCGTTCTTAATTGTGAACGTGAACGATGCTGTGTCGCCCTTAACTGTAAGGCCGTTTGCGCTGAAGGTTGCCTTGTCGTTAGTGCTGCTAACAGTTGCGGTATCGCCTGTCTTTTCCGCCGTAGCATCGCTGAAGTAGATACCATCATCGAAGGATGAGTTAACGTTTGCGGCACTTACGTTTGCAGCACCCTGAATATCAAGCAAATCTGTAACGGCGGCATATGCTGTACCGATGCAGATAACTGCAATAAGCAGGAATGCGGCAACTACCAATCTTCTGTTTTTCATTTGCATTTCCTCCCTTCTGTTAAGATTTATAATGATACAGTAATCAACAAGTAATTAATTGTTTATACCGAAATCATAATAATTATACACCTATTATTTCACAAAAGCAATACCCCCAAGAAAATAAAAAAGCAGTGTTTTGAACACTGCTTTTTTATTATTCAAATGCGGGTGTGGAGAGATAGCGTTCTCCCGTATCGGGCAGAAGCGCTATTATTGTTTTACCCTCGTTTTCGGGCAGGATAGAAAGCGTTGCGGCGGCAAACGCTGCCGCGCCCGAGGTGATGCCTGTCAGTATTCCCTCGTGCTCTGAAAGGAAGCGTGCCGTTTTATAGGCGTCGTCCTCTGTGACGGCTATAATTTCGTCAATTACCGACAAATCAAGGTTTTTGGGCACAAAGCCTGCACCGATTCCCTGCAGACCGTGGGGTCCTGCCTGTCCGCCCGAAAGGACGGCGCTGCTTGCAGGCTCCACCGCAACTATCTTAACGTTTGGGTTTTTGGATTTCAAAAATCTGCCAACGCCGCTTACAGTGCCGCCTGTTCCTGCACCTGCAACAAAAATATCGACCTGTCCGTCGGTGTCATTATATATCTCGGGGCCTGTGGTTTTTTCGTGTGCTTCGGGGTTGGCAGGGTTATAAAACTGCCCCGCTATGAAGCTGCCCTCGATTTCGCGTGTGAGCTCCTCTGCCTTATCAATTGCGCCCTGCATACCCTTTTTGCCGTCGGTCAGCACGATTTCTGCGCCGTAGGCCGAGAGCAGCTTTCTGCGCTCAATGCTCATTGTGTCGGGCATTGTGAGAATAACGCTATATCCCCTCGCGGCAGCAACTGAAGCAAGGCCGATGCCTGTATTGCCGCTCGTCGGCTCAATTATCACAGAGCCGGGCTTTAAAAGACCCTTTTCCTCTGCATCGTTAATCATATTAACGGCGACGCGGTCTTTAACGCTGCCTGCGGGATTGAAATATTCAAGCTTGGCATAAATGCTTGCCACGCTGTCATAATTTTTCTCAAGATTTTTAAGGTGTAAAAGAGGGGTATTACCAACGAGGTCGGTGACCGACTCAAAAACTCTCATACTCTATACTAACTCCTTTGCGAGTGCGGAAATTTGTGTGCGGCTGTTATCATTAAGTGCCGACAAAACGGTTACGGTTGTGTCCGTATAGGTAATGTTCTTCATAGGCTCAAGCATTGTCTTCATCACCTTTGCGGCGTTTGGTGCCCAGGAGCCGTTCTCCATCAAAGCGACTGTGCGGTTTTTGTAGCCGCGCTCGGTCAGGTGATTTATAAACTCACGCATAAAGGGGAAGATATCTGCATTGTAGGTGGTGGTTGC
>CALDPI010000073.1 GCA_937912045.1 uncultured Clostridia bacterium | reverse complement strand
GTTCCGCCCATTGACTATGACTCGCTCAAGTCCACGGGCAAGGAGGAATCCTCTGCCGCGATACGCGCACGCGTGGACAAGGCGCGAGAGCTGCAAAATGCGCGCTACAAGGGCACGGGCATAACCTGCAACGCAAGGCTCACCCCTGCTATGCTCAGGAAGTATTGTGTGCTCTCGCCCGAGGCTGAGAGCTCGCTTAGGGTTGTATTTGACAAGATGGGAATGTCGGGACGCGCGTATGACAGAATTTTGAAGGTCGCGCGCACCGTTGCCGACCTGGACGGCAGTAAAATTATTGAAACCCAACATATACTGCAAGCAATACAGTTCCGCAGCCTTGACAGAAAATATTGGGGAAACTGACTTGACAGAAAGGGTTTAAAAGAGTAAAATGAGTAACGTTAGCTGTGTTTACAAGGGCAGACCCGAGAGCTGTGACGGAAGACTGCAAAAAGAGATTGCGGTTTATGATTTTCTTGACAGTCTTGGGATTGAATATGAACGTGTTGACCACGATGCCGCCGATACGATTGAGGCGTGCTTGGAGGTTGAAAAGGTCATAGGTGTTGGCATTTGTAAAAATCTTTTTGTCTGCAACCGCACAAAGACGGAATATTATATTATTATGATGTCAGGTCACAAGGCCTTTAAGACCGCCGACGTTTCCAAAAAAATCGGCACGTCGCGCCTTTCCTTTGCCAGCGCGGAGGATATGGAGCGTATTCTCGGCGTGACGCCCGGCTCTGTTACGGTTATGGCACTCAAAAACGACACAAAGGGTCTTGTAAGGCTGGTGATTGACAGGGACATTATAAACGGCGAGTACATCCGTTGCCACCCCTGCATCAACACCTCCACCCTTAAGATAAGGACGGAAGACCTGCTTCGCAAGTTTCTTTATAAGGTGCGTCACACACCAATGATTATTGACATATAAGCCGACGCTGTCGGCATATAAGGGGGCGTAGCTCATCTGGTAGAGCGCTACATTCGCATTGTAGAGGTAGTGGGTTCGAGTCCCATCGTCTCCACCAAAAAGGGAAAAGCATACTTTATGTATGCTTTTTTCTTTTTGCGGATATATAATGGAGGGACTCGAACAGGAGGGAGCAAAGCGGAAGAAAACAGTCCGATGGACTGTTTTTTCCGACGTGGGCGTGTAGGCGCAAAGCGAAAAAACCAGGGGTTGTATCCTTACGGATACAACCCCTTCACTTGGTCTTTTTTATTAGTCTATTTTCGGCAGGCTTGCGGCGGCAACCGACTGACCTACACGACGGGATTTTTCATCCGGAATGTGAAGCTCTACCTTATCTGCTAACTCGGGGAACTCTGTCGTGAGCACCTCCTGTGCGCGAGAGCGCAGTATAACTCCGCCCTCGCCCGAGGTAACTCTGCCCATAATGAGTACGTGCTTAATATCGTAAAACTCTGCATAATATGCGATTGCATAGCCGAAGTATGCACCGATGGTGTCATAGATTGCAGCCGCGCGCTCGTCGCCCTCTGCCATAAGCTTTTGCACAACCTTAAGCTTTTCGGCAGGTGACAACGATTCGTCCAGCTCGATACCTGCGTAGGGTGCAAGTTTGATTACGCCGTCCTGCGAGAAATATTTTACGCCGCAGCCATAGTCGCCCGACCATTCATCGACCATTGCGTCCTCGCAAAAGTCGACCGGAACAAACGCAAGCTCGTTAAGCCAGCCTGTGATATTACCCTCGGGGTCGACGTAGCCGCCGGCCTCGCTTGTGCCCATGGCAATTCCGAGAACCGAATTATCATCAAGGTCCATTGCGCCTGCAAGGGCGGTGACGTCACCGTCGTTTGCAACCTCGAGCGGAATATCCTCGCCGATTTCCTTTGCAACGTCAACGTACATATTTTTTACTCTGCGTTCAAAGTCCTCGTCGTTTACCTTTAAGAAAAGGGATGCAACCATTATACGATTGTCAACGTACACACCTGCGCTTGATACGCCGATGGCATCGACGCGCGGCATATAGGATGCGGCGGTTTTCATAGCGTCCAGAATGCCTGCGTAGTGATATTCCGGGTCGGGATTTGTCTTGGGGAACCAGACAACCTCCTCTGAGAATACGGTTTCGCCATTAACAACTGCACTTACCTTACGGTCACTTCCGCCTGCGTCAAAGCCGATACGGCAGCCGTCAAGATGGCGGCCAATCGGTGCGGCGGCAGAAACGTTCTTCGGGGCATCACAAAGCGGCACAACCTCTACTGCGAAGGGCTGCTCATAGACACGCTCCATAAACGCAACGTCGAACTTACGAAGGCCTGTATGGGTATAGGCCTCTTTAATCCTTGCGCCGACGGTATCACTTCCTGCTATGACGATTTTATAACCGCCTGCAACCCACAGAAGCGACTTTGCAATGCGCTCTACAAAACGGAAGTTTTCTTCGTCGTGGCCTGTGTCGTCCTTCCATATGCGAGTTTTATAGGTCTGGGTGTATCCCTTATTTCTGATTACTGCGATTACAATATCCTGTCCGTCCTCTTTTGTTGCGTTGCGCATTTCGCGGCAGACAAGTGACATAGGTTTAAACTGGGGGTCGAGTTTTGCATTTACCTTAAGCTTCATATTTCGTTTCTCCTCTTATAATAGTTTTTACTACCTCAAAGTTTAAATCGGTTATGACAATATCGGCATCCTTGCCCGTTTCAAGCGAGCCCTTGTGCTTTTCAATGCCGAGTGTGGTTGCAGGGTTGAGCGATGCACAATTTACGCACTCGTAAAGCGGAATATCGGAATTTTTATAAACGTTCCATACACCGTGGTTAAGGTGCAGAACGCTTCCTGCTATGGTGCCGTCTGACAGGCGGCAAATTGTGCCGTCATAGAAAATTTTCTGTCCGCCAAGGGTGTATTCACCAACAGGCAATCCACCCGCGGGAAGACAGTCGGTTATGAAGCAAAGACGTCTTCCCTTTTGCTTCCACAAAAGGTTATAAAGATTCTTATCCACGTGTACCATATCCACAATCAGCTCACAGCTGACGTCGGTATTAAGTGCGGCGCCTACAACACCGGGACCGCGATGTGTAAGCGCGGTCATTGCATTAAACAGGTGTGTTGTGTGGCCGACGCCTGCCGCAACCGCCGCGACGGCCGTTTCGTAATCTGCGCTGGTGTGCCCCATTGAGACAACCACGTCGGTATCTCTTCTGATTTCGCGTATGGCGGCAAAATCGTTCTCGTCCTCTTCGGGTGCTAAGGTTATAACTTTTATAATATCAGCATATTTCTTAACAAAATCCGCATCGGGTTTCTTTATGTATTTTGCGTCCTGTGCGCCTTTTTTGCTCTCGCTTATAAACGGTCCCTCTGCATGAACACCCAAAATCTCTGCGCCCTGCCAGGCTTTACTCTCTTCTTTTAGGCCTCTGCAAACCGAAAGCGCGTTTTCGATAACGCTCATATCCTCGGTCATTGTGGTGGGCAAATAACCCGTAACACCGTTTTGGAGCAGGCCGCGGCTTATTGTGCGGATGCTCTCCTCCTTGCCGTCGCACACGTCTTTTCCGAGATAACCGTGAATGTGCATATCTATAAGCCCGGGGGACACGTATCCGCCGTTTGCGTCAATTATTTCGGCGTCCACAGGCACCGACGACTGCGGCACAACACCCTCGATTACGTCGGAATAAAGCAGTGCAAAGCCCTCAACTATTCTATCCTTTAAGATTATTTTTC
>CALDPI010000072.1 GCA_937912045.1 uncultured Clostridia bacterium | reverse complement strand
CTTAGAAAAAATATAAACACACTTTAAGGTGTGTTTTATTGACTATATAACCAAATTATTATAAAATGTTTTTTATAAAAATCTTATTGAGAATAAATAGTGAAAGTTTAAATGAATTAATATCAAGTTCTTTTAACTTTTCATCAATAAACATTCTTGCATTATGATCAATATTATAGACATCATCATATCTTTTTTCTTTGATTAATGAGGAAGTAGCAATTAAGATGTGTTTCATATCATGTCTAAGAATCATTAATTCATGGTCTTTTTCATCTTTAATTTTATATTGTTCTACGATAGTATTTAATTGTTGCTTTAGTGCTTCTTTTTCACTTGCTCTAATAAATGTGAAACGATAATGTTTTAAAATTGATTTTATAAAAAAAGCTGCAAAATATGCAAATGCAGAGATCATTTTGGGCGATGCTGAGAAAGAATTTAAGGATGAGCTTGTAAAACTTCCTGCAGAAAGCTTCGTAATTCTAAAGCTTTAAATTCTTTTTCGACGAGACACAACAGAATACAGCAAAAAATCACGTGGACTATACATATAATTATATGTAGGCTTGTCCGCGTGATTTTATTTTTTTAGAAGGTGTTATAAAAATGTCGGTAAAAATAGAAGTCAAGGGTGAGGTTGTCGTCGCGTATCTGTCGGGCGATATAGACCACCACACCGCTCGCCCCATGCGTGAAGAAATAGACAAAGCGGTGGAAATCAATATGCCCTCGCTGCTCGTGCTCGATTTTAAGGAAGTCTCCTTTATGGATAGCTCTGGCATAGGGCTTGTAATGGGTAGGTACAAATTGCTCTCGCCCAAGGGTGCAGAACTGGCTGTCACCAACCCATCTCCGCAAATATATAAGGTAATGCATCTGGCAGGACTTGAAAGATTGGCAAAAATTGAAAAAGGTGGTATAAAAAATGAAGCAATTAAATAAATTCAGCATGCAGCTTTTGTCGCGCTCCTCAAACGAGAGCTTCGCACGCGTTGCCGTTTCGGCCTTCGTCACCCAGCTCGACCCCACAATAGAGGAAATTAACGACATAAAAACAGCCGTGTCAGAGGCGGTCACAAACTGTATTGTCCATGCTTATAAAAACGAAATAGGCAATATATACATACAGGTCCGCATTCTCGAGTGCAACGTCGTCGAAATCAAAATAAGGGATAAGGGCTGCGGCATACCAAACGTCGCACAGGCAATGGAGCCGCTATATACAACCGCAGGCGGCGAGCGCGCAGGCCTTGGCTTTGCCGTAATGCAAAGCTTTATGGATAACCTCCGCGTCGTATCAAAGGTCGGCAAGGGAACAACCGTCACAATGAAAAAGCGCATAAGTGTTCGCGTAAACGGCAATGGACAACAGGGATAGCTTCATAAACAGCAACATAGGGCTTGTGCATTCCTGCTGCAAAAAGTTTAAGGGTCGCGGCATAGAGTACGACGATTTGTTTCAGGCTGGCTGCATCGGACTCATCAAAGCCATCAACACCTTTCGTGCCGACAAAAGCATCAAGCTTGCCACCTATGCCAGCCGCTGCATTGAAAACGAAATTCTCATGCATCTGCGCAAGAACAGTAAGACGAAACTGGAAGTGTCTATTGATGAGCCGTTGAATGTGGATTGGGACGGAAACGAACTTCTGTTATCGGATATTCTCGGGACCGATGAAGATGTCATATACCGTGATTTGGAATCGGAGGTGGAGCGTAAA
>CALDPI010000071.1 GCA_937912045.1 uncultured Clostridia bacterium | reverse complement strand
GCTACGCCTAAACCATGTCAGCTGACGCTTCGCATATCTGCGAGTTTCCATCTTAAGACGCTCTACAGCGGTATCGAGAGATTCCTCGCCGCGGGCGTAGGGCGCAAGTTCTTTGAGCCCGATAGCCTGTTTCGCGGTAGTGCCCGGAGCGCTGTTTACAAATTGTTCCACCTCAGTGAGGAGTCCGGTTTGCAGCATAACGTCAACGCGTGAGTTAATGCGGTTATAGAGAAAGTCGCGGTCTTTGGCATTCAAGCCTATGTAAACCGGACGATAGCGCGAAGGCGTGTTTTTTGAGTTTTCAACCTGGTACGACATTGTGTGACCGGTTGAGTAATAAACTTCAAGCGCGCGGAGCACACGGCCCGTGTTGTTCTCGTGCAGGGTTTCCGCAGTTTTCGGGTCTATTTCGCGGAGTTTCCCAAGCATCGCCGCGGAGCCCAGCTCTGCGAGTTCGGCTTTCAGCTGTTCCCGTATCTCAGTTGTATCCTCACCCTGCAAAAGCTCTATGTTCTGCATAACAGTATCGAGGTAGAGTCCCGTGCCGCCGACCATAACGACGCGCTTACCGCGAGCGGTAATCTCATCGATTATTCTGTCGGCACTCTCCTTATACCTCGCAACACTGAAAGCCTCATCGTTGTCCACCACACTTATCATATGATGCGGTATTCCCTGCATCTCATCGGCGGTTGGTTTTGCGGTTGCTATATCCATTCCCTTATAAATTTGCATTGAATCGGCCGATACAATCTCGCCCTTTGTCATTTTTGCAAGCTCTATTGACAGGGCGGTCTTTCCGCTGGCGGTTGGGCCGACTATGCACAAAAGCGGTATTTTTTTAGCATTTTCCATTACTGTATCCTGCCAAACTGTTTTTCGATTTCGCGCCTTTTGAGCTTCATTGCGACGGGTCTGCCGTGGGGGCAATACATAATATCTTTTGAAACGAGCACCTGACGTGCAAGCTCGCAAAGCTCCTGCGGGGAGGAAATATTGCCGGCCTTTACGGCACTGCGACAGGCGACGATGTGGAAAATATCATCAACGCGGGAAAGCTGTGCTGTGCCCGTTTTCATAATGCTGTCGGCAATTTCTGCAATGGCAGTGGATATATCACAATCGACAAGCATTGCAGGCACTGCGGTGACAAGCACCGTGCCCTCGCCGAAATCCTCAACCTCGAAGCCTGCCTTCGAAAGAAGCTCGGGATTTTCGATTATTGCGGTATATTCGTTCTTTTGCAGGCTGACCGAAACCGAGGACATAAGCAGCTGCTTTTGCGGTTTTTCAGTCGCACGCATCTTCTCGAACAAGATGCGCTCGTGTGCGGCGTGTTTATCGATAAGATAAAGGTCTTCGCCCTGTTCGACGATTATATAGGTTTTAAACGCCTCACCGACGTATCTTACAGAAATTATTTCTTCCTCCGGCTCGTCCTTTTCCTCTGCTACGGGGGTAGGCTCCACCATTGGTTTTTTTACGTTATTCAGCATCGAAAGTCTTTCGGGCTGCTCGTCGAATATGAGCTTGTCCGTATCCGAAAGTCTTTCTGCCACCGGTTTTTCTTTTAAAATTTCCTGTGGCTTTGGCGGTTCTTTGCTTACGGGCTCCTTTATGACGGTCTGGCGGAACTGCTCTGCAGACATTGTCTGGAAGCGGTTTATACTCCTCTTTTCAAAATTCATTTCAGGACGGGTGTCGCCCTCTGCGAGTGCCGATTTTACGGCGTAATATATGCAGTTGAAAACGCGGCGCTCATCGGCAAAGCGCACCTCTGTTTTGGCAGGGTGCACGTTAACGTCCACCGTATCGAGCGGAACCGAGATGTTCAGCACGCAGTACGGAAATTTGCCCACCATTGCGCTGTTTTTATATGCCTGCTCCACCGCGGCACAGGCTGTGCCCGATTTCACAAGGCGTCCGTTAAGAAAGAAAAACTGGCCATTTCGGTTCGGTCTGCAAAGCACGGGCTTGCAGACAAAGCCGAAAACGCTGACACCGTCCTGAGAATTTTCCGCCTTTATCAGTCCGCCGAAATAATCGCGGCCGAGAACGGAATATATTGCGGAGGACAGCTTTCCGTCGCCCGTTGTGGTGAGCACGTTTTTACCGTCACGAATGAATTTAAAGGCAATTTCGGGGTGGGACAGCGCCATTCGGTCCATAACCTGTGCAACGGCGTTGGACTCGGCAACGTCGGTCTTTAAAAACTTCATTCTTGCAGGGGTGTTATAGAATAAATCACGCACAATTATTGTGGTGCCGACAGGACAGCCGGCCTTAAAAATATCCTTTTCCACGCCGCCGCTTATTACGTAGCGGGTGCCGATTCCCTCATCTGAAGTGCAGGTCAGCATTTCTATATGCGAGACCGAGCTTACTGCCGCAAGGGCTTCGCCGCGGAATCCGAGAGTGCCGATTTTGCCGAGGTCGTCGTCTGTTTTAATCTTGCTTGTGGCGTGGCGGTCAAAGGCCAGGCGGGCATCCGTCGGCGACATACCGCAACCATCATCGACTACCTGCACCAACTCCTCTCCGCTGCCACGATAATTGACCT
>CALDPI010000070.1 GCA_937912045.1 uncultured Clostridia bacterium | reverse complement strand
ATAGGTGAAAACCGCGCCGACAGCCTGCAAATGCACAAAATCGGTCACGGCAAGCCAATCGGCCTTGGCAGTGCAAAAATTCTTGTCGATGGGATAACCCTCCGCAGCGTAGACGTGGCAAAAGGGCAGTACACTGTAAGCACACTCGCGGTAGAGGATTGCATAAAAGACAACACCTTCCAGACGGAAGAAATGTATTACAAGGATTTTATGAGCATCACAAACTTTGAGTTTACACGGGGCCTTAACGTTTCGTATCCCGTTGCCGACAGTATGCTGGACTCCAAAAACTCCAAAGCGTCACATATGTGGTTTTGGGGCAACCGCACAATAGGCTGGGGTGGCACAGGCCTCAGGGTGAGCATAAAACACGTCCTGCCTAAGCTAACCTCGCCAAGTCTTTCTCTGCCGCGGCTTGTAAAGGACAGCCCATACCCCACAAACCGACCGCAGAAAATAGGTGATAACAATGCTCAGACAGATTGATATTTACACAAAGGCCGACGGCGACAATGCACTGTTTTCGGACCTGTCTGTGAAAATCCACGGGTATATGATGTCGTGCATCGGCAAGGAAAAGGCAGAGGAATATCACAAAAAGAGCCTGCGCCCCTTTTCGCTTTACACCGTCGATGCGGGCGAGTTTTTCATTACCCGCGTTTCCACCCTGCAGGACGAGGCGGCAGAGCTTATAAGCCTGTTTGAAAGCACCGAAAAAATCCGTATATTCGGGCTTGCAGATAACCTTCGGATAATAAGACTTGACCGCGCGCCCGATGCAGACGTGGCAACCCTTGCCGCAGCACTTTCGGGGGAAAAATATCGCCTTGACGTTTTAACCCCGGCACAGTACCGCTCGGGCGGGGTGCTTTGCCACAACCCTGAATTGCCAAAATATTTTCAGTCGGTCGCGGCCAAGCTTTCCTTATATGAGGGGGTCTTTTTCAGCAAGGAACAAATCGAAGCCGCATTTCAAAGCATAAAAATCAATTCTTATTCTCTTAAAAGTGCAAGCTTTAAGACGGGCGGCCACGGCGTTAAGGGAATGATAGGCTATGTGGATATAGACTTCACAAACGCAGCCGACAGCGCAAAAACGCTTTTGGCATACGCCACCTACAGCGGCATCGGCGGCGGCACTGCACAGGGAATGGGCGGCATCATCCTAACCCCTTTACAAAACTAAAAGAATAATATATAATATATGTAAACCGTAAGGTTATTGAAACAGTTTTTCATATTTTTGTCCTCCTAATAAATTTTGCATTCCGTAAGGAAATTGAACTTCTGCAAAACGGAGGAAAAGAAAAAGACACGCCATTTTGGCGTGTCTTTTTCTTTTTAAAAAACTTTTCAAATTATTGGAAACTTTTTGCGCGGCGCGCTGAATATATAAGTGTAAGGCAGAGAGGAAAGACGTTTTCGCGTCCTCCAACATTTTAAATTTCTCCTACATTAACATAAATATCCTCCTTTAATTTATGTAAAAGCGGAAACTTTTCCCAACTCTGCCTGTTAATATAAACGTAAGACAAAGAGTTTTCAAAAATGGGAAACTTTTTAAGTTGCTCAAAAAAATAAAAAAGGAGAAATGCGTTATGAAAAATATAAAAATTGAAAATATAGAAAGAAACTGGGAAACCAGACAAAAGTTTACAAATAAAGAAGAGCCGACCTTTGAAAAGAGGCCGAACCTCAAGCGCAGCCGCCGCTATGGCTATTGCTACGAGGAAAAGCTCATAAGCAAATACGGCATACTGGATTGCTACGACGTAGCGTAAGAAAGGAGAATGCTTATGAAAAAAATATTATCGGTTATACTTATCACAATGCTTTTGGCAGTATCGGCCTTTTCGGTTTATGCCGCTGCCGCACAGGAAAAAGCGCGCTCGCCCTCTATTATGGGATGCATAAGCCCACAGGTAAAGCAGTACGTGCTCGAAAAATACGGCGACGCCCAAAGTATAGATGCGTTGCTCTTAAAAATAGAGCAGTATGCAACAGACAATTTTTCCTATAATTACAAACAGGCAAAGCGCCAGGTTTTTCAGTATTTTGATTTTTGCGATTTTGTAAACGGCACCACCCTCTACAGCGAGGGGAAATATTCGGGCGTTTGCTTTGATTTCTCACTTTACGTAAAAACCTGCGTCGAAACGGTGGCAGGGGAAAAAGGGTGGAGGCATATAAAGGCCTATTACGCAGACCTCAAGTCGCTTCGCAGTACTAAATCTAACCACGCGCTCAATATTATTGTTGACCAAAAGACTAACCGCACGATTATATTTGACGTGACAAGTGATATATCGCAAAAAAACGCGGGTCAAAAGCCGCTGGGCCCGTTTATTTACGACGGCGACATCGAGCTGTATTTTAAAACCATCGGATATAAGTTGAGAAAGACGATATAAGGAGGCGAGGGTATGGTTACAGTTTTTGCTATGGTGTTTGCGCTCGCAAACGAGTTATCCTTTTACTTTGCGCGCTCACACATATTTGCAAAGGCAATGGCGGTGTGCCTGCTGCTCGCGGCACTTTCGCTTTTGTGCTTTATAAAGGCTTTAAGGCCGATTGTCTGTCTGCTTTTCGGAGCGGCACTTTTAGCACTTTGCCTTTATTCATATAAAACGGGGATATACACCGCAGGGGTGGACTGGGAGCTAATCGTTCCACAGAGCATAATAATGCTTGCCGCCCTCATAATCGAGATGTTGCCCGAAAAAAAGAAACACGCCAACTCGGTACAGTCGGCGTGTTTTTGATTTTATTCGTCTGTTTGCTTTCGTGCGCGGTATTCCTTTGGCGAAACGCCAACGCTGTTTTTAAAGGTGGTGGAAAAATAAAGTGGGTCGGAAAAGCCCGAAAGCAGAGCCACGTTTTTAACCGATTCAATTCCGTGGTCAAAAAGTGTGACCGCGTATTTAATGCGCAGAGATTTAAGATATTCGGAATAACCCACGCCCATCTTCTTTTTGAAAACGTGAGAAATATACTTTGAATTGTAACCCAGCATTCTCGAAATCTCAGAAACCGAAAGCGTCGGGTCGGTAAACTGCGCTTCGGAAATGGCAACAATATTGCTTATGAGCGAGTTGTGCTCTGTGATATTGCCCGACAGGCGCGAAAAGGTGTATAAAAGCATACTCTCGGCTGCGAGGTCAATCGTTTGCTCGTCCGCGCGGGAAAGACTTTCACTCCACATGGGGATAAGTCCGTCAAAGCCCGAAAAGGAGCGTGCGGCAGGGCTTATGTTAAAACGGCGGAAAAGCTCGTCTGCGCGTATCCCCGCAAAGCGTATGTACATATATTTGCAGGGTGAAGGAAGGGTCTTGACCGAAAATTCCTCTCCGTGAAAACCGAAAACAAGCGAGCCCGTCGAAACCGGCACCACCTGTCCCGAAAAGGTAAAGGTGCCCTCGCCCTGTGTCACAAGGAAGAGAGAGTGCTTGTTGAGCGTTTGCGGCATACGCAGGGTGTCTGCCTGCGCCTCCAGCACAAAGGAAGTAATGTCCAGTCCGTTTGTTGCCGCGCCGGAAATAAATTTGCAAATATTTTCGTTTCTCAAAAAACTCCCCCTCGCAGTTGCTATAAATATAATACACCGTTCTTGCCAGACAATCAAGTAAAATCTAACTTTTTCAAAGCATTTTATGGAAAATTTCATATTGCTTTGGGCTTTACTGTGTGATATATTGATGATAGAATAAACGCTTCGGAGGAATTTTTATGAAAAAACTAAAAATCGGTCTGTTTGGCGTAGGACGCGGAATGGATATTGCAAAAAACTTTATGCTGCTGGACTGTGAGATTGTCGCCGTTTGCGATTTTCACGAAAAAAGGCTGCAAAAGGCAATCGCACAGCTCGGCAAGGGCGTCGCAGTATATCGCGATTTCGACGAGTTTATAGAGCACGATATGGACGCGGTCATCCTCGCAAACTACTTTCACGAGCACGCACCTTATGCAATCAAGTGCTTTGAGCGTGGCATTCACGTCTTTTCAGAGTGCATAAGCAACGGCACAATGGCAGAGGGCGTTGAGCTTATGGAGGCCTTCGAAAAGAGCGACAGCATATATATGCTCGCAGAAAACTATCCGCAGATGAAGTTCAACCGCGAAATGCAGCGTATTTGCGCAGGCGGAACGCTCGGAAAAATTCTCTATGCGGAGGGTGAATATAATCATCCCGGCAACCCTGCCGACACCACCTTCAGAAGTATATATAACTATTTTCCGAATCATTGGCGCAACTTTCTTCCGCGCACATATTACATAACCCATTCTTTAGGACCGCTTATGCGTGCAACGGGCGCCACGCCAAAAAAGGTAACGGCATTTGCAACCTATTTAGAGCCTGACAGAGAAGCTCCGCGTGCAAAGCACGTGAGCGACGCCGCCGCAATAGTTACAATGCTTAACGACGACGACTCGGTCTTCAGAGTAACAGGCTGTGCGCAGTTCGGAAATCACCACAACGCTTACCGCATCTGCGGTACAAAAGGTCAGACCGAAAACATCCGCGGTCTTATAGATACGGTTTCTATTCTCTACAATGAATGGGATTTGCCCGAAGGAGTTAC
>CALDPI010000069.1 GCA_937912045.1 uncultured Clostridia bacterium | reverse complement strand
AAAGCTGAATTGATGCATGCTTTGTGCATAAGATTTAGGAGGCGTGGATTATGGAAAAGAGATTTGAGGAATTCATCAAACAGGTTGAAAAATACGTGGAAGACAAATTCGTTCCCGGCGCGGTCGTCGCGATCGGCCGCGGCGATGAGATTTATGACTTAAAGGCGTTCGGAAACGCCATCATTACGCCCGTCGTCGAGCCTATGACGGAAGACACGCTTTTTGACATTGCGTCTCTTTCCAAGCTCACCGGCGTTTGGGCGCCGATGGTTCTGCTCCTTCAGGAGGGCAAGGTTTCCCTCGACACGCCCCTGCCCGTCGCCATCGGAAAGAAAGTGCATCCCGAGCTTGAAAAAGTCACCGTGTTCAATCTTCTTACCCACACGGCGGGCCTTGTTCCTTTCATGGATACGGATCAGTTCGGCCCCACGCGTGAAGAGAGAATCAACGGCCTTTTGAATACTCCGCCGGTAAAGCCCATCAATACCGAAGTTGTCTATTCCGATTTGAGCTTTATTTTCCTGGGCGAAATCATCGCCTATCAGACCGGAAAGCCGCTGGATGTGTTTGTCACCGAGCTCTGGAGAAAGCTCGGCATGAAGGACACCTGCTTTAATCCCGCGCCCGGCTCCTACTGCGCGGCGACGGAAATCAGAGTCGGCGAAACCCTGCCCGTTCGCGGAAGCGTGCACGACGAGCGCGCCTGCCAGCTGGGCGGCGTAGCGGGTCATGCGGGCGTATTTTCGACTGCGAGAGACCTTGCAAAGTTCTGCGCAGCCATACTGCCTCCGACGCCGAACGCTGTATTCGATCAGGAATGGGTCAAAAAGTCCTTCACAAACCAGACTGCGCATCTGGATTCCAGCCGCTGTCTCGGATGGATCGCGTATCATGAAAAGGAAGGCGGAAACATCGTCGGACACACCGGCTTTACCGGAACGAGCCTGTGGCTTGACAGCGAAACCGGCGTTTACGTGGTTCTTCTCACAAACCGCGTACATCCCTCCCGCAAAAATGATGCGCCCTATGCGCTCAGAAAGCAGGGCTTTGAAACTGTTTACGGCGTACCCTATCCGTAAGAAAGAAGGAGGTTTTCTTCCTTGCTGTATAACCGCATAAAAGGCATTCTTCCGCAGTTCCCCTTTATCGGAAAATTCGTTTCCGCTACGGAACTGACCTCAGGAAACATCAACAATACCTATCATCTTACTTACAAATCCGGTGAAAGAATTATTCACTACACGCTTCAGCACATCAATCCTTATGTTTTCAAAGAGCCTGAAAAGGTGATGGAAAACATACTGCATGTGACGGAGCATCTGAAAGCGACGATCGAAAAGGAAAATCTCTGCCCCGACAGGCGCGTTTTACAGATGATCAAGACCAAATCCGGCGGCATCATGCATAAGGATCCCGACGGCTCTTACTGGAGAGCATACTACTTCATCGACAATGCCACGCCCTACAACAGCGTCAAAAAGCCCGAGCATTTCTATGAGGTCGGCCGCATCTTCGGCGAATTTCAGAAGCTTCTTTTAGATTATCCTGTTGAAGACCTTCACGAAACCATTCCGGATTTCCACAATACCACCCGCCGCTTTTACGCTTTTGTCGCTGCAGTTGCGGAGGATAAGGCAGGCAGGGCGGACGAAGTGGAAGAAGAAATCGAATTTCTTTTTGACCGCCGCCGCATGATGGGCGAGATCGTCAAAAAATCCGCTGAATTAACGGCAGATAAAGGCGGCATCGGCGCGGCAAAGCTCGTGGCGTTTTGCAACGCGGTAGAGGACAATCCTTTCATGGCGGGGGCTTTTCACGGCGTTGGCGAAGCGGACGTCGTTGTCAACGTCGGTGTTTCGGGACCGGGTGTTGTACGCGCGGCTCTCAAAAACAGCAAGGACCTAAACATCACACAGGTTGCAGAGCTTATAAAGCGCACTGCATTTAAGATTACAAGAATGGGACAGCTCGTCGGAGGTCTGGCCTCTGAGCGTTTGGGTGTTCCTTTCGGAATTGTTGATTTATCGTTGGCGCCCACCCCCGCAATCGGTGATTCGGTTGCACACATACTTGAGGAAATCGGTCTTGAACAGTGCGGCGCATACGGCACGACCGCCACGCTTGCAATGCTTAATGACTCGGTTAAAAAGGGTGGCGTTATGGCATCCTCCAAAATTGGTGGACTTTCGGGTGCATTTATCCCCGTCACCGAGGATGCAGGTATGATTGATGCCGCATCGAGCGGAAACCTCATTATTGAAAAGCTTGAGGCTATGACGGCAGTTTGCTCTGTCGGACTGGATATGATTAACATTCCCGGTGACACACCGTGCGAGGTTATCTCTGCCATTATTGCCGACGAAGCCGCGATTGGTATGGTCAATTCCAAAACCACCGCTGTGCGCGTTATCCCTGCCATTGACAAAAAGGCCGGCGACTATCTCTCCTTTGGCGGACTTTTGGGTGAGGGACCCGTTATGCACGTTAACACCTGCTCCCCTGCAAAGTTCATTCACCGCGGCGGACAGATTCCTGCACCTATGCAGAGCCTTAAAAACTAATAACCGACTGTAATAGAACGCCTAAAAAGGCAAATTCTTTGCAGTCTAATGTGTTAAAAAGACACGGTATGCGTCAGCATCGCCGTGTCTTTTTATCTAAGCAAAAATTGTTTCAAATTCTATTTATCCTTAAAATTGTACATTTCAAAAAGGTTGATTTTTATTATATAATTAAAACCACGCGGGTAGGTATTTGTTATACATATTAAAACTTTAGTTTTTTTATAAGTTTTCAAAATTATACATAAAAAGCACAAAATTGAATTTTAATAAAATGTTATTTTTGATATAACTATCTTGAAAAAACAAATTTTATAAAGGAGTTTGATTTTGATGCTTAGAGTAGGAATTATTGGTTGCGGTTGCATATTTACAATGCACGCGACAAGTTGTGACCATTTGGAAAATGCTCAACTTGTTGGTGTTTGTGACATCAAAAAAGACCGCGCAGATGCCGCTGCCAAAAAATATAATGTTCCCGCATATTACGATTATAAAGAACTAATCGACAACGCTAATTTAGATGTTGTACATATTTGTGTACCGCACTATATGCATCCCGTAATATCACGCTATGCGTTGGAGCATGGTGTTAATGTGCTCTGCGAAAAGCCTATGAGCATTGATTATGCAGATGGCGAAGCAAATGTGCGTCTGGCGGAAGAAAAAAATCTTCGTTATGGTATAATTTTTCAATGCCGTTACAACGACACTTCCCGCCTTATAAAAGAAAATATCGAAAACGGAAAGCTTGGTAAAGTTATAAGTGCCCGTTGCACGCTTACCTGGTGCAAACCTGATTCATACTATGCGCTTTCTGATTGGAAGGGCACTTGGGAAAAAGAGGGCGGCGGTGTTATCATCGACCAGGCAATACACTCACTTGACCTTGCCAACTGGTTTATAAATTCTGAACCCGTTGAAGTTCAGGCACATATTGCTAACCGCGCACACTCGATTATGAAGGTTGATGACACAGGTGAAGGCTATATCCGTTTTAAAAACGGTGCAACACTTGCTTTTTGGGCTATGAACAACTATGGCTGTGATGAGCCCATAGAAATCCGCCTTTTGTGTGAAAACGGCAAGGCTGTTATGAGTTATGATGATGCAAAAATAGAATTTAATGATGGCACAGTATTAAGTGTTTCACAAAAAGCAGATAGCATTTATTACGAGGGCGGAAAGGACTATTGGGGTTTCCAACACATCCGTCAGATTGCCGACTTCTATCGCTCTGTTGAAGAAGGAACAGAACCGTTTATAAGCGGTAAGGAAGCGCTAAAAATCCAAAAGCTTATCTGTGCTATATATCAAAGCGGAAAAACAGGAAAAACTATAGAATTTTAATATAAAAAAGCCGACTATTACAAAAGTCGGCTTTTTTATATTAAAAATTCACCCGAGTCCGAAGGAAACCGAAAGCGCCTGGTCCACCTTATCCATTGCGCCGACGCCCAGACTTCCCATACGCTCCTTTAAGCGCTGCTTATCTATTGTACGCACCTGCTCGAGCAATACTATCGAATCCTTGGCAAGTCCGCAATCGTCCGCACTGACCTTTATGTGGGTTGGCAGTCGGGTTTTGTCCTGTTGACTGGTGATTGCCGCCGCTATGACGGTGGGACTGTAGCGGTTGCCGACGTCGTTTTGTATGATAAGTACCGGTCTTATTCCACCCTGCTCCGAGCCGACAACCGGGCTTAAATCTGCATAGTATATATCTCCGCGTTTTACTGTCATTTATGTTTCACACTCCGATTATGTTTTCGTTATTAGTGTTACCTTTAAGTTTTTAAAATAATCACTGCTTCGAATTTTATTTTCTAAGACATACTATGCGGCGGTTTTTTTCGGTGTGCGGACGTGCGGGTTAATATTTTTTTGTTTAAGTCCTTGAAATGTAGTATAATATTATATATAATAAATATATATTGTCATTTTGGAGGAATAAAATGGAAAAGTTGTTTTTAATTGCTAACCCCTGTTCGGGTACGCTAAAGTTAAAAAACAATCTTCTTGAGATTATAAAAACGTTTTCGGATGCAGGCTACAACGTTACGGTTTACACAACCAAAAGCCGCGGTGACGCGACGCGCGTTGTCAGGGATTTGTCCGAGGAATATACCACCATCATCTGCTGCGGCGGAGACGGCACCCTCAACGAAGTTATTTCCGGAATGATGCAGAACATCAACCGCTACCGTTTGGGATACATCCCTGCCGGAACACTCAACGAATGGTCGAGCGGTCTTCACATATCAAAAAATATGGTGCAAGCGGCAAAGGATATTATTAGCGGCAGGGTTGTTCCGCTTGATATCGGTCTGTTTGATAAAAAATATTTCACCTATACCGCGTCCTTCGGTGCTTTTACCGATGCTTCCTACTCTGCACCGCAGGAAATCAAGAACGTTTTGGGTCAGGCGGCTTACATTATTGAGGGCATCAAGAGCATCAGCAACATTCGCCCCTACACCATGACTCTCTCGCACGACGGCGAGGAAATCACGGGTGACTTTTTGTTTGGCT
>CALDPI010000068.1 GCA_937912045.1 uncultured Clostridia bacterium | reverse complement strand
ATAGGGACTTACTATAGTTGTAAGCACCACACAGCGTGAATCGCTTTCTGCTGATGTATGGCAGGGCGGAGGTGCTGACGGTGTGTTCACATACTCTTTCCAGAAGAATGCAGAGGGTAAGATGGTTGGTGCCATTTATACCGGCGGCGTAGGAAAAAGCAGTACGGCTGCGGCTGACTGGGCAACAGCGTCACTTTCGGGTGACGTTAAGGTTGAGATTAAGAAAAGCGGCGCAGGCGTTACGGCGCTATATCTTAACGACGCAGAGTGGGTACCGCACGAATCTTCGGGTATAGTTATTCCCGACGGTTATCTTGCCATTCTCACAACCCCCGCCGCAAAGATAACCGTTAAAGAGTCGGCAACACCCGACAATCAGCCTGACAACGGTGATAACAAACCCAATGAAGGTGGTAGCGGCGGAAGCACACCGGCTCCGTCCACACCGAGTTTTGGATATATTACCAAAAACACGTTCACTAAGTTTTCTAACGGCGAGAGCGCAATCTTCACTATGTCGGTTGATGAGTTGGGAACCGATTGGTTCTCGACCGGTCTTACCATCGTCGTAAGCTCAACCCTGCGCGATTCTTTGCCTGCCGAGGTATGGCAGACAACGGGTGCTGACGGTGTATTTTCCTTATCGTTCCAGAAGAACGATAAGAACCAAATGGTCGGCACACTCTATCGTGGCGGCGTCAATAAAGCAAGTACGGCTACTGCCGATTGGGCAACAGCTTCTCTTTCGGGTGACGTAACCGTTGAAATTAAGAAAAATGCGTCGGGCGTAACGGCTCTTTATCTTAACGGTGCCGAATGGGTTCCGCATAGTTCTTCGGGCATTTCTATTCCCGACGGTTATCTTGCTATCGTAACTACGCCCGGTGCCAAGATAACCCAAAAGGCCGCACAAAAGCCTTCGGCTGATGGCGGCAATGCAAACGGTCAACTTAACGGAACCTTCGGCTATTACAGCCTCAAGAAGTTTGCTGAATTTTCCAAGGGTGAAAGTGCAGCACTTTCGTTGTCGGTTAAGGAACTCGGAACCGATTGGTTCTCGACCGGGCTTACCATCGTTGTAAGCTCTACTCTGCGCGATTCACTGCCCAACGAGGTTTGGCAGACGACCGGCGCCGACGGTGTCTTTACTTTCTCGTTTAAGAAAAACAGCAAGAATCAGATGGTTGGCGCTCTCTATCGCGGCGGTGTTAACAAGTCAAGCACGGCGTCGGCTGATTGGGCTGCAGTTTCGCTTGACGGTACTATTACCATCGAGGTTAAGAAAAACGGCGGCGGTGTAACCGCGCTGTATTTGAACGGTACCGAATGGATACCCCACGGTTCTTCAGGCATCTCGATTCCCGACGGTTATCTCGCCATTGCAACAACCCCCGGTGCAAAGGTAACCGTAAAGGAAGCACAAAACAGTGATAAGAACGATACGTCATCGGGAACCGACCTTCCAACGGACGGCTTTGATGTTGATATGGAAACCGAAGACCCCAAGGATGATTCCGAACCCGTTACCGACGAAGAAACAAAAGAGACAAATTACGTTTTGGTAGTGGTTGTTTCTGCTTTGGCAACCCTTCTGGTGCTCGGCGGAGTTGCCGCATTTATAATAATAAAGAAAAAGCGTGCTGCCGTTCCCGAAGAGGAACCTGCGGCCGAATAAAATTAAAGTAGTTTCGCCTCTGTCTGAAGTTTCGGACAGAGGCGAATTGGTAAAACGTCTTTTGGGAGGGATATTATGTCTTTGCACGGAAAAGTTATGTTTTTCAATGGAATCGAATGGGGCCCCTATGGCAACTGGGACCTGCCTTTTGATGAAGAATTTTTGCATCGTGTAGTTTCTGTCCCTCCACAAGAATCAAAAAAGAAGTCCATATGCGGCAAAAATTTCATTATCAAGAACGATTTTGAAGACGGCAAAAACAACAAATGGACGGGTATCACGACCGAAGCCGTTGTCGTTTCGGACGGATACCTCAGCGACCGTTGTCTATATAGCGAGAAAAGCGGCGACACAAGGCCGAACGGCTTTTGTTTTGCCCCTATTCCGGTGGGTGATGGTGGCGAACATATTCCTCTCGGAAAGTGGTGCGAACTGCGGTTTAAGACCCACGCCGAAAAAAGCTTCGGCTTAGGCGTTCTTGGCATAATCGCAACCTCAAACGGTAACGTCTACAGTTTCGAGTTAAGCGAGGCTAAAAGAGCACCGTTCGGCGACGGAAAATGGATATCGGTTTCAATGGGTTTCAAACTGTCTATGCTTGAAGGAAATTTCGCATCGCTCGACGTAAAACGCTATGATTGGTGCTATTTGTTGCCTGACCACGTTATAGGGTGGGATGCTGAGGAAAAGGCAGAATCGTTCACATTTGTTGTTTATGCTAAGAATGCTGATTTTTGGCTGGATGACGTTGAACTTTTCTTTGAAGAACCCGATGAAAGCATAGAGGTGTCGCTGACGGCAACGCCGTCCTTGGCGGCAGTCGGAGAAGAAATATCGGCGGAATATACCGTTAAAAACTTGTGCGAAACACCCGTAAAGGCCTTTCCGTATTCCTTTTCATATAACCCATTGTTGCTGAAACCGCTAACACTTGTGAGCGGAGATTTTGAACTTCCACCAATGGGTGAAAAAAGCGTAAAAGCCGTATTTGAGGTGTTGGAAGGCGGTGCCGCCGTAATAACCGCTGACGGGGCGCCGGGTGTGCAGTCCGTGAGCACCAGATTGTCCTGTACGGGGCGCGGTTTCTATTTCGGGGATTGTCATAGCCATTCAACCGAAAGCGACGGAAAAGCGTCGCCTTATGAAAATTTGAAGCAATATTACGCACTCGGTATGAGTTTTAACGTTTCTGCCGACCACAACGTCGAACCGTGTGATACTGCCGTTTGGGACCAGGCTATGCAACGTCTCGGATGCGAGATACCGAACAAAAATCGCTTTTTGCAAATTAAGGCAACCGAAAACAGCGCAGGCTTCAACCACGCAGTACAGTATTTTTCGGAAAACCGTTATGATACACCCCACACCCACGAAGGCTGGGAAGAGGTCATAGCACGGCAGAAAGCGGATGGCGGACTCACTTATATTGCACATCCGTTTTTGAAAACCAACATACAGTTTTGGCCGATTTTAGAGGGACCGCACGTTATTTTGCCGCAGTATAAAGAAGCGGACGGATTTGAAATTATTAATTCACAAACGCTTGACTGCACTTCTGAAACTATCGCAAAATCACTTGAGTGGTGGGACCGATATAACATTTCGGGATATCGACGGTATTTTGGTATCGGCAACTCGGACGGACACCGCACATATGAACTTGGCGGCAGTTATAACGGTTTGTTGTTAGACGAATTAACAGAAGAAAATATTAAAATGGCCTTAAGAAACGGCACTCTGTTTTTCACAACAGGTCCGCAACTGCGCTTTTCTTTGGGTGGTGCCGATATGGGCAGCACCGTTAAAACACCGTGTGATGGAAAACTGCGCTTGGATATTACGGCGTACACTCCAAACAAAACGCCTCTTGAAAAGATAGTGGTTTACAGTTATTCTATTGGTGGCGACGTTGATACGCTGTATCAAAAAGGACGTAAAAACGCCTTGGTGTTGTATGAAAGAAAATACGGCGAAGGCGACGAGTCGTTCTTTGAATTCAGCGGAGAATTTGGTGTTGAAGCGGGAAATTTTGTTCGCGTCGAAGTTTATGCTGAACGTGACACAAAAATGGTTATGGGTAATTATCAAATGGCAATGTCAAATCCGATTTGGATTGTTGACGGAGATTAAAATATTTCTACAGAAAGTATGGTGGCTTTATGAAAGAAAAGAAAAGTGCGGAGGAAACGTTCGCGGAATATAACCGTGCAGCTATACCGGAGGGAATAGTTTTGCTTGAACACGACGGCGCTTTACCGCTTGCCGAAAAGGAAAACGTTGCCGTTTTCGGGCGAGGCCAGTTCGAATATCTTAAAAGTGGTAGCGGTTCGGGCGGCAGGGTTAATTGCCCGTATGTCACTAATATATTTGACGAAATAAAATCAAAGGTGACCCTCGACCGTAGCGAGTTTTACCTTGAGCATATAAAGCATCATCCGTTTGACGAAGGTGACGGCTGGAAACCTTGCTTTTGTCAAAATGAGGTTGTTCCGAGCGAGGAACTGGTGCGTGCAGCTGCAGATAAAAGCAAAAAAGCGATTTATATTATCTGCCGCAATATCGGCGAGGGCTTTGATTATGAAAAGGTGAACGGAAACTGGTATCTTTCAGATGAGGAGGA
>CALDPI010000067.1 GCA_937912045.1 uncultured Clostridia bacterium | reverse complement strand
AGTACTGTTTCCAGTTATTTGCCCAATCCTCCTCACGAATATCAGAAAGCTCCGCTTCAAGTCTGCCATAGATATCATCTGTATCACCGGCTTTCATTTCTGCAAGCATTGATTTTACCGACATAAGCATATCCGCACCTTGGTCGTTTACGGGAAGATAAACCGTAACGCAGGTTTCGCAGTCAGCAAGTCCCATAAGATCCTGGTCTATATAATCCCACTGACCATTTTTATTTTCAAGAAATTCCTTGAAGTCCTCAGAATCCTTGATTACAAAGCCTTTAACGCCGATATCCATAAGCTTTTCACAAAGCAGCTCAATCGGTCTGTCCTCACGCTCCGAAACACGACAAAGAACCTTTAAAACCTCGCCCTCAGTGAAATATGGCTTATATTCCGCATAGGTCTTGCCGAAAACCACCATATCAATGGTGCCTGTCATATCCTCTAAAACGACGTTTGCCAGTTGAGAATTATTCTTTGTGGTCTTTACTTTAACAGAAGAAATAAGGGCAACAAGCGTCAGTCTGTCACCGTCATTATATTCCTCGTTTTGAATATTGTTAATCTTTGCGGATTTAATATACCTGACATATTTTTCGTAATTGCTCATTGGGTGACCGGACAAATATAAACCTGTGACCTCTTTTTCCATTCTGAGTAATTCTTTTTTAGAAAGCTCTTCACAGTGGTCATATACCGCTCTCGGAGTATCGTTAATCGCCTCACCAAAAAGATTCATCTGACCGCCGCCCGTGAAACGCTTATAGTTTGAAACGTCATCCAGCACACTGTCAATGTTCTGCAGCATAAAACGTCTGTTTTGTTCGAGTCCGTCGAGTGCGCCGCTTTTAATAAGTCCCTCAAGCGCTCGCCTGTTCATATCACGTCCGTCGGCACGCAGGCAAAAATCGTACATTGAGGTAAAGGGGCCGTTCTTTTCCCTCTCCTCAATCATTCGTTCAATAAGACCCCTGCCAAGATTTTTTATAGCAAGGAGCCCAAAACATATGCCGTCCTCATGTGCGCTGAACGAGCCGCGGCTGCTGTTAACGTGCGGTGGCAAAACGCTTATGCCAAGTCTTTGACACTCGTTGGTATATTCGTAAATTTTACCGGCAGAATCCAAAACGCTTGTAAGCAATGCAGCCATATATTCCCTTGGATAATGCCTTTTCAGATATGCCGTGCGATATGCAACAACGGCATAGGCAGCTGCGTGCGATTTATTGAACGCATACGAGCTGAAAGCCGACATATCATCAAACAGCTTTTGTGCATCTGCCTCACTGACGCCGCGTGCGACAGCACCCTCGCAGATAACGTTGCCCTTAGCATCAACCTCACCGTAAACAAAGGCCTTGCGCTCTTTTTCCATTACGTCGTGCTTCTTTTTGGACATTGCTCTTCTTACAATATCGGCTCTGCCAAGCGAATATCCTGCAACGCTTCTGAATATCTGCATTACCTGCTCCTGATACACAATGCAGCCATAGGTTACGTCCAAAATCGGCTTTAGAAGCGGTGTAGAATACGAAATATTTTCGGGATTGTGTCGGTTTGCAACGTATTTTGGAATGGAATCCATCGGTCCAGGGCGGTAAAGCGAAACAACGGCAATTAAATCCTCAAGGCGTTCAGGCTTTAACTGGCGCAGCACGTTTCTGACACCTGCCGATTCATACTGAAACACGCCGTCTGTGTGTCCTTCAGACAGCATTTTCATTGTTTCGGGGTCACCCATAGGTATTTTTTCAATATCAAAATCGGGCTGTTTTTTCCTGATTTCGCGTTCTGTATCGTCAATAACTGTCAGGTTTCTAAGACCTAAAAAATCCATCTTGAGAAGTCCCAGTTCCTCAAGCGAGGTCATGGTATATTGCGTTACAACCAGGTCGTCGTTAGTAGCAAGCGGAACGTAGTCTGAAACCGCTCTATCCGAAATAACAACACCTGCCGCATGGGTTGATGCGTGGCGCGGCATTCCCTCAATACTCTTGGCAATAGAAACAAGCTCAGCAATTTTTTCGTCTGTTTCAATCAGTGTGCGAAGCTCCGGAACGGCGGTAATCGCACGTTCAATAGTCATACCTATTGCGGTTGGAATTAGTTTTGAAATTTTATCGCACACAGCATAGGGCATGTCCATTGCGCGACCGACGTCACGCACGGCAGCGCGTGCGGCCAGCGTGCCGAAGGTTACAATCTGTGCAACCCTGTCGG
>CALDPI010000066.1 GCA_937912045.1 uncultured Clostridia bacterium | reverse complement strand
GCTTAAAGCGCTCAAGGCACTCTCGGCACCGTTCCCACAGGTTAAATTCATACCCACAGGCGGCGTTGACCGCAGCAACATAGACGAATTCCTCGCCTTCGATAAGGTAGAGGCAATCGGCGGCAGCTTCTTTGTTAAAGAAGCACTTGAAAAAATGGAGGGTTAATTATGAGCAGAGTTGTAACTTTTGGCGAGCTTATGTTAAGACTCGCCCCCAGCGGATATTACAGGTTTTTGCAAAACGACCAGATGCAGGCCACCTTTGGCGGCGGCGAGGCAAACGTTGCAGTAAGCCTTGCAAACTATGGCCTTGATAGCGCCTATGTAACAAAGCTTCCTAAACACGCAATCGGTCAGGCGGCTGTTGATTCACTTCGCTATTTCGGCGTCGATACAAGCAATATCACCCGCGGCGGTGAGCGCGTAGGTATTTATTTCCTTGAAAAAGGTGCTTCACAGCGCGGCTCGGTCTGCATTTATGACCGCAAATATTCCGCAATTCAGCAGGCAACAAAGGAAGATTTTGATTGGGATAAAATTTTTGAGGGCGCCGATTGGTTCCACTTCACAGGCATCACACCTGCCCTTGGACCCAACGTTGTAGAAATCTGCAAAGAGGCATGTGTTGCCGCAAAGGCAAAGGGCGTTAAGATTTCGTGTGACCTCAACTACAGAGGTAAGCTCTGGACGAGGGAAGAGGCTCGCGCCGCAATGACCGAGCTTTGTCAGTACGTTGACGTCTGCATCTCCAACGAGGAGGACGCAAAGGACGTATTCGGTATCGAGGCGGAAAACACCGATATCTACGGTGGTAAGCTTAACCACGAGGGATATAAGAGCGTTGCAAAGCAGCTCGCAGACAAATTTGGTTTTGAAAAGGTTGCCATAACCCTTCGTTCCTCCATTTCCGCAAGTGATAACGACTGGGCAGGTATGCTTTATGACGGTGAGGACTTCTATTTCTCAAAATCATACCATCTGCACATTGTCGACCGAGTTGGCGGTGGCGATAGCTTCGGCGGCGGACTGATTTATGCTCTTCTTTCAGGCAAGTCCTCAAAGGACGCAATCGAGTTTGCGGTTGCCGCATCAGCACTCAAGCACTCGATAGAGGGAGACTATAACAGAGTGTCGGTAGCAGAGGTCGAAAAATTGGCAGGCGGCGACGGAAGCGGCCGCGTACAAAGATAAATTTAATAAAGAGGTTTAACGATGATAGAACAATTCTTTGCGTGGTATAACGGATTGACCGATGGCATTTGGGGTTCACTTCTTTTGTTCGCTGTCGGAGTTTTACTACTGATAAAGGGCGGAGATTGGTTCGTGGATAGCGCTGTTGGCATTGCCAAGCGTTTTCACGTTCCGGAAATTATTATTGGTGCCACCGTTGTATCAATAGGCACAACGTTGCCCGAAGTAATGGTGTCGGTTACGGCGGCTGTGAACAATAACGGCGCAATCGCATACGGAAATGCTATAGGTTCAATAATTTGTAATACTGCGTTGATTGCAGCACTTACTATTGCAATCCGTCCCGCACCGGTAAACAAAAAAGCGGTTATCACACCTGTAATTTTCTTCTTTGTTTCGGCGGCTATTTATATGGTTGCGGCATATTTATTTGGACGTTTTGACAGATGGCTCGGAATAATAATGCTTATAGTTTTCGGCATTTATATGGCTTCCACTATTTATAGTGGTTTCAAAAATCCTGTTGAAAAGCAGGAGGGTGAGGAAGAAGAAACATCTTCAAACGCCAAGTTTATAAAGGATATTATTATGCTTGTTATAAGCGCCGCTTTAATTGCTGTCGGTGCCGATATGTTAGAGGGTTCTTCGGTTTCATTGGCAACCATGGCGGGAATTCCTACAGAGGTTGTAGGTGTTACGGTTGTAGCCCTTTGCACGTCACTTCCCGAACTTGTAACAGCGGTTACTGCACTTCTTAAAGGACACGGTGCATTGTCACTCGGTAATATCATCGGTGCCAATATCTTCAATTTGGTGTTGGTATCGGGTGCCGCGGTAACAATTTCACCCTTCGTTATTCCTGAAGGCAGTAAACTTTTTGGGTTTAACACTTCACAAATTATCGAAATACCGCTTATGGTCGGCGTAATGGCTTTAATGACGTTGCCCACAATCTTCAAAGGCAAACTTCGCCGTTGGCAGGGTATAACTCTACTTTGCATCTATGTAGCATTCGTAGTACTACAGGTATTGATTGCATTGAAGATAGTTTAATCAAATAAAAAATCCACTCCAAACGGAGTGGATTTTTTTGTGCCTTAAAACTCTGTCACAGTACCCATAAATATCGGCAACTGGTTTTCGTTATCAATAATCATATAGACAAACGGCCTGTCAAGGCGAACAACCTTTTCTTCGACAAAGGCGCCCATACATTTAACCTCAACACTTGTCGCGGCGGCAGCCTTTGTGCCCTCCTCACCAACGGTTATTTTGGCCTTGTGCAGTACCTTGCTAATATAAAGCCCTGCATCACAAATGCCCGAAAAATCCGCCTGTCCCGAAAATGCTTTTTCCATCGACAGTGCCGACAAAACCTCGTTAAGTCGTATGCCGTAATCAAAACTGAACTTTGGAATATAAGCCGAAACCGCGGCACTTTCTGCATTTTTAAGCGTATCTCTTAACGTGGTTTTAAGCGTGCTTATATATTCGTCAAGCATAACGTCTTCGTTCGGAAGAAGCGCTGCAAAGCTATATTTATCACCTGCATAGTTTTTGATAAATCCCGTTGCTTTTCCATCACTGAGATATGCGTTCACACCTGAATGCATAAATTCGGCATCCTGAATTTTGCCGTCAAGTGATGTGAATTTATCTTCAATTATATGTTCAGGCTCGTATTTCATCTTCCACTTGGCATCAAAGCAAATTGCGTTTATAAGAAACATCAGTGTGCCGGGGTCAATATCATCAAGCATCTTATCAATTAAGCCATCGGTGTTTTTGCTGACCCAGGTATTAATATCGTCTAAGGCCTTGCTGTCAAACGGCTGCTTGTATAGTCCTGCGCCGAAGAAATCTGCATTCTTTTGTAAAAAGCTTTCCTTAACAGCAGGAAAACCGTCGCTGTCATTAAACCATATAGCGTTTGCAATCGAAAGCTTTGCATTTTTGTCTGACGGCAGGGAAGAAGTGTAGGAATAAAGATACCGAGAAAGCAAATCAATATCCATACCGTTTCCCAGCAGTTGTTCCATCTCAGAAAGCGTGTCACCCTTTGCGCCGTTTGCGGTCATAGCGAGGGCTAATTGAATGGAAAGGGGAGAGATAACGACGTTTTTGCTTTCGGATACCCTGTAAATCTCGTCAAACAGCTTAGAGTAAAAATCCGCCTGTGCATTTAAAAAATCATCGGTGAGCGTGATTTTATTAACCTTGTTAGCCTTAATGCCGTTCATCAGGTCAGAAGCACTCGCCGTCATACCACAGCCTACAGTGCCCAAAGCCATTGTGCAAACAAGTAAAATACTTACCAAACCAAGTAACATATGCCTTCTTTTCATGCTGTCACCTCTACTTAAAATTTAAAGTTTCCTTTAGTTTTTTAGCCTCCGTATCGGATAACGAAAATTTTTCGCCCGTTTTTTCATTTGTTAAAATATCGCCTTCAAGCGTGTACGAAACGGTGCCCCCGTAACGCAGCTGGAAAACTATGCTGCAAGGGTCCTCTGAGCCTTTATAGTTTGGGTCAGCACCCTTGTCGGACGGCTCGCTTTTTATACCGCCTGCTTTCGAGTTTTCGGTAATTGCGCGAATTGCGTGATAAACGTCCAAAATGACGTCATCGTCCTCGCTTGTTTTTGTTTCTCCGTCAGCAGTTTTAACATTTAAGGCACTAAATGAGGACGTAAGCGAGCCGTTGGCCGTGTCGGTTGTATACTCATCAAACTCGTCCGCTTCGTTGTAATAGTCAATATCAGAAGCAGCTCCCTTATCCTTTGCAAACATATCGGGCAAAAACATAACCGAAAGACTCGCTATGCACACAAAACAGAGTGTGCATATGGTAAAAATTCTTCGTTTTGTCTTCTTTGCTGCGGCAATTCTTTGTTCACTCCGCAGTAAAACCTCTGCCTTGCGTTCTTCAAAGCTTCTCATAATAATAGCTCACCCTCTCTTCCTAAAACGGTTCGAAGGCACCCTTTGGCGCGATATAACAGGTTGTCAATCTGCTTGTGTGTTTTCTTCATAACCCTTGCCGCCTCAGAGTACGAAAGCTCCTCAAAATACACGAGATGCACCGCTTCACGCATATCGGGAGACAGCGTGTCAAGCGCCGCGCTCACCGCTCTTTTTCTTTCATCGGCAAGAACGGTGCCTGCGAGTGCATCATAGTCCGCATCGTCCCCGTGCGTTTCGCAAAGGGATACCATTTTAATTCTGTTCCTGTGTTTTATGTAGTTAAGCGCGCGGCTTTTTCCAAGCATAAATAAATATGTCTTGAGCGACACCTTGAAGTTATAGCGCGTCTTGTGTACCAAAACGTAGGAAAACACGTCAATGGCAATGTCCTCTGCGGCGTGAAGGTCGTTTACGTAGCGGTTAACAAAGAAAACGAGACCGTCAAAATATTCCCTCATTATATCGTCAAAGGCGCCGTCATCACCCGAAAGAAAACGGCGGTAGCTACAATCACCGTTATCCATATGATGCCCCCTGACAAGTGTTCTACATCTATTATACAACTAATTTTAAAAAAATCCTTAAAATTTTTTAAAAAATCGGAAACCGCAGAGAAACCTTGAACAAGTCACCGTCGATAACAATGTCCATTTTACCGTTTTGCAGCTCGGTCAGGCTCTTTGCAATCGAAAGGCCAAGTCCGTTTCCTTCGGTTGTTCTCGATTCGTCGCCACGCACAAACCTTTCCATAAGCTCATCTGCCGATATATTAAGCTCTGCATTTGAAGTGTTACGGAAAGTGAATACAGCGTCCTGCCCGTCTCTCTCAAGCGAAAGGTAAACACGCGAGCCGGGAAGTGAATATTTGCACGCATTGCTCATAAGATTCTGGAACACGCGCCAAATTCGTCTGCTGTCTGCCAAAATGCCTATTTTTTCGGATGGTTGATTTGTAACAAGCGTGAGTCCGGCCAGATTACACCTTTCCAAAAATTCGCCCGACACCTGCGTAAGCAGAACACCGGCATCACAGGGCGACAGCTGCATATCAAGGTTGCCCGTTGTCGCCTTTGATATCTCCACCAGGTCCTCAAGCAGCCGCTTTAAATGCTCAGATTTTCTGATAAGCACCGCCGAATATTCCTTGTGCTTTTCGTTTTCACAGGGCTCTTCGCTTATAAGTCCTGCATAGTTGATAATCGAGGTGAGCGGTGTCTTAATATCGTGCGATACGTTGGTAATCAGCTCTGCCTTGGTGCGTTCACTTTTAATGCGCTCCTCAACCGCCAGCGTAAGTCCTTTTGATATGCTGTTGAGGTTTTCACCGTGGCGCTTAAAGTCCCAAAACATATATTTTGTGTCGGTCTTATAGTCAAGCTCACCCCGTGCCAGCGCCTCGCCGCCTTTTTGTAACTGCCGCAAAAACAGCGCGGCATATAAAGTAATCGGCACAAGTATAATTTTTTCCAAAACCCAAATAATTTGATAAACATTTGCCCTGTACCAAAAACTTTGTATCCATAAAAATTCTATAAAAATAATTCCTACAATAATAGCCACAGTCCGCCAGATAAGCGGCAGGCTTCTTATAAGCACCCAAATCTGTTTTATAACCTTTTTAATGCCTTTCCCCGCCGCTTTTATAGCCTTTAATAAAAACAAAACAATAAAAGCAATAGCCGATTTTTTAATAAGTGTGCGGTCCTTAATTCTCACCGCCGCGCTCATACAAAGTCCGAGAGTGGCACAAACAGAGAAGAGTATAAAAATCGAGAGCATAACCGTCAGGACGACCTCGCCCGAATAGAACACGTCGCAAATGAGGTATAAAGCAAAAAGGAATATACCGAAAATTACAGCCGTCAGCAAATCAAACGGTACCTGATGCAAGGGCCCTGCGTGTATTTCCTCACTCTGCGGCCGTCTTCCTGCAACACACATAAGTGTGATAAAGCAAATAACGCACAAAATATAGGAAATAAGGGTAATCGGATAAATCCAAAACCGCAGCGCAAAGCCAAGACTAATTATGGCGTATATAAAGGAATATTCGTCCATCACGGGAAAATCCTTTTCCAAATACGCTTCAATAACGTAATAGTCTTTTAAATCCTGCGGTTCAGTGTCACCAAGGGGATTAACCTCGGTGTAATCCTCATGCTTTATAATTTCAAAATAATATTTGTAGTTATAATACGTCTCGCGTATGCCGTCAGTGTTGGTAAAA
>CALDPI010000065.1 GCA_937912045.1 uncultured Clostridia bacterium | reverse complement strand
GAGAAACGACCACCTACGTTGTCTGGGATAATGAATGTTTTGTAGCCTTCCTTATCAGCAGTTACGCGAGCTGCTCCCTTCTTGGCGTCAGTAACGGCTACAATCACTTTTTGAGCCATTTCCTTACCGCGTTGGTCTTCGCATTGCTTCTTCAGGAGGCGGAAAGCCAATGCAGTTTCGGTGGTTGTTCCCGATTTGGAGATATTGATGAAATCCGAGGATATTTTTGCGGTATAGAAAAACTTATCGGCTTTTTTGAACGCAGTCTCGGTGAAGACGGTTTGTATCACCATCCCTACGGATGGGATTTTGTTGATTGGGTGCCCAGATGGGCGTTTGGTTGCCCCGTTTCGAAAGAGGGACAGATTAATATTCTAGACAACCTTATGCTGCTGTATGCCCTTCATCAGGCAGAAATTCTTATGAAGGCGGCAGGCAGAAATGATATGGCAAGAGAGTACTGCACCTTTTATGAAAGCCTTAAACGTTCGGTAATAACGCTGGGTTATGACGAGCAGGACGGTATGTTTTTTTCGGTAACCGGCGTTGCTCGCAAGTCACAGCATGCACAGGTTTTGGCAGTCCTCTCGGAAATTGTTGAGGGTGATGATGCACGTTTACTGATGATGCGAATGTTAGATGCCGAGGAAATTGATAATGTTTCTTCTGCGATGTTGTTTTTTTTGTTTCGCGCGTTGGAAAAAACGGGTCTTTACAGACATACGGAACGCTTTGCTCAGACTTGGAAGGAATACCTTAAGAACGCGTTATATACTATGCCTGAGACTGCAGAGCTTTCCACCACAAGAAGTGATTGTCACGCTTGGAGTGCGGTGCCGATTTATGAATATACCACCTGCTATCTCGGCGTGCGACCCGCTGATAACGGCGAGACAATTCTCATCAAGCCACTGGCAATTTGGGTTGATGATTGTTCGGGACGTGTCGTAACGCCTAAAGGCGTTGTCGCTGTTCACGTTTGGCAGGAAAACGGCGCGTTTTGCGTTGAAGCCACAGCCCCCAACGTGCCGGTCTGCGTTGAATTGCCGAATGGCAAAAAGAAAGAATTTCCCTTCGGTGGGCATATTTTGGTTATCGAAGAGTCCATCGAAGGAAAAAGAGAGGAACTAACTGATGAAAAATACCCATTTGCAGTTTTCGGCTCCGTGGAGAGTGTCAGAATATAGTTATGAATTAGACGCCGAAGCGCATGTTGCTTCGCTTTTCACCACGGGCAACGGATATATTGGTGTGCGCGGCAGTCTGGAAGAATACGGCAGTTTGCGTATTCAGGGAGCATATGTCCGCGGTTTGATTGATGAAATTTATGAGATACCGCAGCCTTTCCTCGACAATATGTATATGAAGAAGCATTATTTTGACGAGGATAAACTTCGCCGCTTCGAAAAAGAAGAAAGTGTTGTTAACTTTGCGGATATTTTGCTTTTGCGCTTCTCGATAAACGGAGAAATCTTTTATCCGTGGGACGGTGAGTTGCTGTCCTGGGAACGCTCGCTCGATATGGAAAGCGGAAGACTGCTTCGCTTCGTTCGTTGGCAAAACAGCCGCGGTGAGATAACCACCTTTACCTTTGAGCGTTTTTCGAGTTTTGCCGACGACCATTTGTATTGCATCCGCGCAACGGCGACCCCCGAAAATTATGACGGCGTTATTGAGGTGCTTTCGGGCGTTGACATTATGGTTAAAACCAATGGTCAGCACGTTTGCATTCCCATTTCTGCACACATCGACGGCGCATACGTTAAATGGAACGAACTGTCGGGTCCGAAATACCGTTTCCCGATAACGGTGGGTGCCAACACTCGTCTTTTCCAAAACGATGCAGAAGTTTCGGTTGATTGGGAAGCAGTTGAGCGCGACGATATGGTTGCCGCGCGTGCGTCGTCGAACGTTCGAAAGAACGAAACGCTTTGTGTTGAGAAAACCGTTTATATCGTCTGTGGGCGTGACGGCTTGGGTGCCCCCGAAGCCGCGGTTGACAAGGCGTTTGCAGGACTGAAAAACAGTTATTACCAGACGCTGTTTGACGAGCACCTTGCGGTTTATAAACCGCTTTTCGACCGTATGGACATTAAAATTTGCGGCGATGACGAAGCCGACCGTGCCGTTCGCTTCAGCAATTATCACACGTTGCTTACCTTGGCAAGAAACGACCACGTTCATTCTTTGTCTGCTAAGGGCCTTACGGGCGAAACTTACAATAATTTTGTTTGGTGGGATTGCGAGGTTTATCAGGCACCTGTATTCTTCCGCACGATGCCGGAATTGGCGCGCAACGTTTTGCTTTATCGCTACGATACGCTTAATCAGGCGCGGGAAAACGCAAAACTTGAAGGTAGAAAAGGTGCGAGATTCCCGTTTACATCGTCGGTTACGGGCGAGGAAACCGTTTGGATTTATGCTCGCCACCCGTTTATGCAGATTCATATTCAATCGGACATTGCTTTCGGAATCTGCAACTATTATATGTGTACGGCCGACGACGATTTTATGCGGCAGTACGGAATAGAGTTGTTGCTTGAAATCGCTCGTTATTGGATTAGCCGTGTTGAGTGGCGTAATGACCGCTACGAGATTTGTTGTGTAACGGGTACGGATGAACATCACCCCTACGTTGACAATAATGCCTACACCAACTACTGTGTGGCTTACATTTAAAACGCACGCTTGAACTTTATGAAAAGTTTAGCAAAGACGTTGGCGAAATGTGCCGCCGCATCGGTTTTGAGGAAGAGGAACTTGCGCAAATCCGCAAGGTTTCGGAACTCATATATTTGCCGATAGAACCTAACACGGGAATGATTCCGCAGTTTGACGGTTATTTTGGTTTGAACCGTGAACTCGAAACGGCAGGCGGTGCCGCCGCCCGTAGTTTCCAAATGCGACAGTCGGGTCTTTACAATAAAAGTCAGGTTATCAAACAGCCCGACACACTGCTTTTGTTTTCTTACTGTGATTTTCCGTTCAGCAAAGAGATTTATTTGCGCAACTGGGATTATTATCAGGCACGTTGTGAATCGGCATCGTCGCTATCCTATTCAGTACATGCGATTTGTGCCGCTGACCTCGGTCTTCCCGAAAGCACTTATCAATATTTGCTGAAAACCGCACGGCTTGATTTCCTTGTCTAGCAGATCAGAAACCACTGCGAACTTTGGAGCCATACAAGCAGCATGACGCTTCAT
>CALDPI010000064.1 GCA_937912045.1 uncultured Clostridia bacterium | reverse complement strand
AAGCGTTGGAAGCCGAAGTTGGTCATAATGGTGCCAACGGCGGTGTTCTTGGCAAGTCGGCCACGCTCTTTAAGGTCGGTTGCGCAGATTGCCATTATTTCATCACCGTCAACGTATTCGCCGTTTTCATCAACGCAAAGACATCTGTCCGCGTCACCGTCGAATGCAACGCCAACGTCGAGCTTGTTATCAACAACATATTTCGCAAGCGCCTCCATATGTGTGGAGCCGCAATCCTTATTTATATTCTGTCCGTCGGGCGAGGCATTAAGAATGTGGGCATTTGCACCGAGCGCATCAAAAATCTGCGCGGCTGTGGCACTTGCAGAGCCGTTAGCACAGTCGACCGCAACGTTAAGTCCGTCAAGCGAATAGAGCACGCAGCTCTTAACGTGGTCACAATAGTCCTTAACGGCGTTTGTTGCAACAGTAACCTTTCCAACGTCGTGACCGATGGGGAAATCTGTCAGCTCGCGCTTGCCGAGAACAATATCCTCGACCTGTTCTTCAAGCATATCGGGCAGCTTAAAGCCGTCACCGCTGAAAATTTTAATTCCGTTATACTCTGCCGAGTTGTGCGATGCAGAAATCATTACGCCTGCATCCGCCTTGTACTTTCCAACCAGAAAGGCAACGGCAGGTGTGGGAACAACACCTATATTTATAACGTCAGCACCCACAGAGCAAAGACCTGCTATAAGTGCGCAGGACAACATATCCGAAGAGGTGCGTGTATCACAGCCCACAACAAAAAGCGGTCTGCGGCGGCCACCCTCTGCCAAAACTGCGGCGGCGGCTCTGCCAATCTGCATTGCAGTTTCACAGGAAAGCTCTGTATTTGCAACGCCTCTTACACCATCTGTACCAAACAATCTACCCAAAACAATCATCCTTTCAAATATTGTATATTGGTCCGCTTATTATTTTATCATACCCAAGTTAACTTTTCATCTGTTTTCTATTTTTGCCGCGATTTTTTGTGCACTTTTTGTTTATTTCCCATTATTATTTTAAATTGAAAGGCATTTTATACAAAAAATCTTGAAAAAAGCGGTTTCCAAAAATCACATAAAAAGGACATAGCAGCTTGCTATGTCCTTTTACTTTATTGATTCGCGGCTTTTTTCTTTTTCACTTTCAAAGGCTCACCGCCTTCGACGGTTTTTTCGGTTATTACCACGCGGCTGACGGTATCATCCGAGGGGATTTCGAACATTATGTTCTGCAAGATTCCCTCAATAACCGAGCGGAGTCCTCTGGCGCCTGTTTTGCGTTCTATCGTGATGTCGGCAATTTTTGAAAGTGCCGCAGGCTCGAACTCAAGCTCGACCCCGTCCATACGGAAGAGAGCCTCATACTGACGTATTACCGAATTCTTGGGCTCGGTCATTATTCTGATGAGCGCCTCGCGGTCCATACCCTTAAGTGCGGTAATTACGGGAAGACGACCGACAAGCTCGGGTATCATACCGAATCTTACAAGGTCCTGATGGGTGGGGACGACGAGCGCCGCCTCACTCTTTATATCCTTTTCCGACTTAACCTCTGCGCCGAAGCCGAGGCTGCTTCCGCCGATACGCTTTTCAATGACCTTATCAATTCCGTCAAACGCACCTGCACAAATGAAGAGGATATTTGTGGTATCAATCTGTATAAACTCCTGCTGCGGATGCTTTCTGCCACCCTGCGGAGGAACATTTGATACGGTACCCTCAAGAATTTTAAGAAGTGCCTGCTGCACGCCCTCGCCGCTGACGTCACGCGTGATGGAGGCATTTTCGGATTTGCGTGCGATTTTATCAATCTCGTCAACGTAGATTATTCCCTTTTCGGCACGCTCTACATCGAAATCCGCCGCCTGTATCAAGCGGAGCAGTATGTTTTCAACGTCCTCACCGACGTAGCCCGCCTCTGTGAGTGTGGTGGCGTCGGTTATGGCAATCGGCACGTCGAGAATTTTTGCAAGCGTCTGTGCGAGCAGGGTCTTGCCCACGCCCGTGGGTCCGAGCATAAGCACGTTGCTCTTGCTGAGCTCAACCCCGTCGTCCTTTGCCGACATTATGCGCTTATAGTGGTTGTAAACTGCGACGGAAAGGGTGATTTTTGCCTCTTCCTGTCCGATTACGTACTCGTCAAGTCTTTTTTTAATTTCGGCAGGCTTTAAAAGCTTGAACTCTTCCTTGTCTGCCTTTTTGTTCCTGTGCGGCAACGGCTCGTCAAAAATGAGCGAGCTGCAAAATTCAACACAGCGGTCGCATATATAAACGCCCGGTCCCTCGACAAGACGGGCAACCTCGTCCTGTGTTTTGCCGCAGAAGGAGCATCTTATCTGGTTATCGTTACTGTTACCCGACATCTTTATTCCTCTCAGCGTTTTTCGATTACCTTATCGATAAGGCCGTATTCGCAAGCCTCTGCCGCGGACATAAAGTTGTCGCGCTCGGTATCGATTCTGATTTGCTCAATCGGCTTGCCGGTGTTCTTTGCGAGAATCTGGTTGAGGTTTTCTCTCGTCTTTTCAATGTGGCGAGCGTGAATAAGAATGTCCGTTGCCTGACCCTCTGCAGCACCCAGGGGCTGATGAATCATAATCTCAGAGTTGGGCAGAGCATAACGCTTGCCCTTTGCGCCTGACGACAGCAGGAAAGCGCCCATGCTTGCCGCCATGCCTATGCAGATTGTGCTTACGTCACACTTGATGTACTGCATTGTATCATAGATTGCCATTCCCGCCGAAACAGAGCCGCCGGGGCTGTTGATATAAAAGTTTATATCTTTATCGGGGTCCTGACCCTCTAAATAAAGCATCTGTGCTATGATAAGGCTTGCAGATGAGTTATCAACCTGGTCGTTGAGCATAATTATTCTATCGTTGAGAAGTCTTGAAAAAATATCATAAGAGCGTTCTCCGCGACTGGTCTGTTCAATTACATATGGTATCGTGTTCATTAAATTTCCTCCAATCATAAAATATTATGAGCAAATAAATAGAAATATAATCAGTATAGCACAAAAGGGAGCATTGCTCCCCTTATATGCTTTATATTAGTCTTCTTTCTTTTCTTCTGTCTTCTTTGCGGCAGGTTTCTTTGCAGCAGTTGTTGTCTTCTTAGCCGCAGGCTTCTTAGCAGGAGCCTTTTTCTCGGTCTTCTTCTCAACGTCGGTTACGACAGCGCTGCTCTTTACAAGCTCAAGTGCCTTGGTAACAGCCAAATCCTTCTTCATTTCCTTTACGGGAACGGCGGACTTAACCTGCTCCTCGCTCACGCCGTAGCTTTCTGCCATCTTCTTAATCTCAGCGTCAACGTCCTCATCCGAAACCTCGATGTTTTCAAGCTTAACAATCTTTTCAAGTGCCAAGCGCATCTTAACCTGCTTTTCAGCCTGGGGACGGAAACTTGCCTTAAACTCGTCAGCGGTGGAGCCTGTGTACTGCAGATAGGTATCAAGGTTCATGCCCTGCATCTGAAGTCTGTATGCGAAATCCTGAAGTGTCTGGTTGCAACGGTTTTCAATCATTGCCTCGGGGATTTCTGCCTTCATAGAATCAACAATCGCATCAACGAGTGTATTTTCAACGTCCTCATCAGCGTGGCGAGTCTTGTGCTCGAGCTGATGCTTCTTTATGTCCTCTTTGAACTCTGCGAGAGTCTCAAACTCGGAAACATCCTTTGCAAACTCATCGTCAATCGCAGGGAGTTCACGCTTTTTGATTTCGTGCAGCTTTACCTTGAACACAGCGGCCTTGCCCTTAAGGTCTTCTGCCTGATAATCCTCAGGGAAGGTTACGTTAACGTCAAACTCCTCGCCAACGTTGTGGCCTGCAACCTGCTCTTCAAAGCCGGGGATAAACTGACCGGAGCCAAGTGTGAGCGAATAGGATTCACCCTTGCCGCCCTCGAAAGCAACGTCATCAACAAAGCCCTCAAAATCGATAACGGTGATATCGCCGTCCTCTGCTGCTCTGTCCTCAACTGCAACCATTCTTGCGTTGCGGTTAGCCATCTGGTTGAGCTCTGCGTCAACCTCCTCGTCGGTTACGACGGGTGTTACGCGCTCTGCCTTTAGACCCTTATACTCGCCAAGCTCTACGTCGGGAACAACGGTGAGCGTCACCTTGAAGTCAACGCCGTCTGCCTTGCTGATTGAAACAAGGTCAAAGTCCATCTTATCGTCAACAATTTCAACGCCTGCTTCCTCTGCGGCTGCCTCTAAAGCGTCAGCATAGAGAAGGTTAAGTGCGTCTTCATAGAAAACAGACTCACCATAATACTGCTCAACAAGTGCCAAGGGAGCCTTGCCCTTACGGAAGCCGGGAACGCTTATGTTCTTGCCGTTCTTCTTGTAAACCTTTGTGATTGCATCAGAAAAGGCCTGTCCGTCTATTGTGATTTCCAACTCATATCTGTTGGTATCTACTTTTTTTGCTTCTTTCAAACTCATGTTTTTTACCTCCGAGTTAATCATTCCATATAACTATATCATATAGTGACTTAATTTTCCATATTTTTTTTAATTTATTTTAAATTTTTTTTATAATAATATAGGCACAGGGCAAAATTCGACGCAATCTGCCGACAAAAGACGAAAATTAACCCCATCGTATTCCTTTGTCGCATTGTTAAGCCCCGAGCCGTGAATGTGGCCGTGGTAAACCGTTTTTATGCCGTGTTTTTTAATAATGCCGAAAATTTCCTCGCACACCCAATCCTTATAAACGGGTGGATAATGCGTGAAAACAACGGGCGTGAGGCCCGTCTTTTTTGCCGCCGTTATCGAGGTGTCGAGTCGCCCTGCCTCGCGCAAAACCACCTTATCCTCTGCGGCGATATCATAAAACCAGCCGCGCGTTCCGCAAACGGCCTTATCCTCTACCGTGACGGCATTATTGAAAACGAAGGTGATGGTATCAAAGCCGTTTTCTTCCAAAAATTGGGTTAATTTTTTGGCGGTTGACCACCACAAATCGTGATTGCCCTTTAATATGATTTTTTTGCCGGGCAGTGAATTTAAAAACGCAAAGTCCGCCTTGGCGTCGGACAGCTTCATTGCCCACGAAATGTCGCCCGGGATTACAACGGTGTCGTCCTCTGTCACAAGACGGCACCAATTTGCCTTAAGCCTTTCCACATAGCCCTGCCAGCCGCGGAAAACGTCCATCGGCTTGTCCGCAGAGAGCGACAAATGCAAATCAGAAATTGCATATAAAGACATTAAATATCACCTATATTTTAAAAAGTTATGCGCATAATAATACTGCCAAACGGCATAATTTTTTTTGAAAGGATGTTTGTTATGAATAACGATTGCAAGGATTGCAACGTGGTAGACGGAATTAAATGCAGTGTTGAGAGCTGTGTTTACCATTCGGAAAAGGACAACTGCCATGCAGGTCACATCACGGTTGGTGGCGACAGCCACGCCTGCGAATGCTCTGAGACCTCCTGCAGAACCTTTAAGGCAAAGGCGTAACAGCTGATTTTAAAATTGCCCCGCTATGACGGGGCAATTTTTATATTCCGAGATAATCACAAACCGCCTTTTTCATATCGTCGCGGTCGATAACCTCAGAGAAGCGACGTGTCTTTCCACGAAGCGCTGCAATAGGCTGAGGAATGGTGGTACCTGTGCTTTTTGACAGTACCGAAAGCTTTTTGAAATCGTCACCGTCATCGTCAAGCTCCAGCGCCTCGAGCACGCTGTTTGCAAACTTATAAGGGCTTGCGGTTGAGGCAATTATTGCCGGTGTGGTGTCACCCGATTTTTCGCGGTACTCGTTATAAACCGCAACAGCAACTGCGGTGTGAGTATCAAGCAGATAACCGTACTTTTCATAGGTTTCCTTAATGGTTGCCTTGGTTTTTTCATCGTCGCAGCAGCCACCATAGAAAATTTCTCCAATCTTCGCCTTTACGTCCTCTGTGACCTCAAAACGACCGTCGGCCTTCAGGGCATTTTGCCACTCTGTGACCTTTTTATCGTCGCAGTCGGAGAGCATATAAAGCATACGCTCGAGATTGCTTGAAATGAGAATATCCATTGAGGGCGACATTGTGGTATGGAACGCACGGTTGCGGTCATACACACCTGTATTTATGAAATCGGTAAGCACGTTGTTTTCGTTTGACGCGCATATAAGCTTATTAATCGGCACGCCCATCTGCTTTGCGTAATACGCTGCCAGAATATTGCCGAAGTTGCCTGTGGGAACGGTTACGTTAAAGCCGTTCTTTAAATCTGTTCCGACGCTCAGCATATCGCAATATGCCGAAACATAATATACAATCTGCGGAACAAGACGACCCCAGTTTATTGAGTTTGCGCTGGAGAATACGTAGCCGCCTTCGGCAAGCTTTTCCTTCATTGCGGCATCTGTAAATATTTCTTTAACGCGGCTTTGCGCATCGTCAAAGTTGCCCTTTATGGCACAAACACAGACGTTGTTACCCTCTTGACTGTCCATCTGCAGCTTCTGCATTGCGCTGACGCCGTCGCTCGGGTAGAAGACGATTATATCTGTGTTTTCCACGTCCTTAAAGCCCTCAAGCGCGGCCTTGCCCGTATCGCCCGAGGTGGCAACGAGAATTACAATCTTGCCTGAATCAATCTTCTTTGCCGAAACGGTGAGAAGATAGGGCAAAATCTGAAGTGCGAGGTCCTTAAATGCACAGGTGGGACCGTGCCAGAGTTCGAGTATGCCGACGGTTCTGTCAAGAGCATAAATCGGTGCAGGAAGCTCCTCGTCAAAGCTTCCTGTATACGCGCCCTCGACACAGTGAGAAATCTCGTCCTGTGTGAAGTCTGTAAGGAATTTTGAAAGCACAAGCTTTGCCCTGCCCTTATAGTCCATAGAAACGAGTGCGGCAATTTCTTCCGCTGTGAGAGTCGGAATGCTCTCAGGCAGGAAAAGTCCGCCGTCTTCCGATATTCCAAGTCCGATTGCCCTTGCGGACGGAACGGACACGTTATTATCCCTTGTGCTTACATAATTCATTATTTTCCACATCCTGTAAAAAAATTAAAAGCGTTATCGAAAAACAGCTTATTAAGCTGTTTTTTATCATAGTTTTTAGAAAGATATTTATAAAGCTTTGGTATTTTATCGACCGAATCCAGCCTGTCGCTCATAGCAGCACCGTCAAAATCGGAGCCGATTGCCACAGCGTTCTCCCCACCGAGCGAAAGCAGATGGGAAAGATGACGGGAAAAAGCCGAAAAAACGTCATCACCGCCCAAAAAGCGCGGATAAAGACAGATACCGATAAGCCCGTTTTTATCTATAATAGCCCTTATTTGCTCATCTGTCAAATTGCGTGGCACATTTTCTATATTACGACAGCAGGAATGGGTTGCCAGCACCCTGTCTGCAAGCGGCAACGCTTCAGAAAAGGACTGGTCATTAAGGTGGGATAAATCCACCACCATTCCCCTTTCGTTCATACGCTTTATGACCTTTTTGCCAAAGCTC
>CALDPI010000063.1 GCA_937912045.1 uncultured Clostridia bacterium | reverse complement strand
TAACCCCCATATCTTTAGCAAGAGAACAAGCCGCCGCCATATATTTATCCATTCTGCCGCCCGTTTGCATATCCGCGGTTTTTTTTGCATATTCGCACAGTCCCTCGGCGGTGTCATCGGCAACGTTGGTGTTGAGCATATTGGGGGTCATAAAAATCACGTCTGTGCCGTCGGCTTTAAGCCTTTCAAATATTATCCTCATAGAAGACAAATATGTGTTAAGCGAATCATTAACGTCGTTAAGTCCGAAACAAACAATAACGAGGTCGGGGTTGTGGCAAAGCACCTGGCTTTCGATTCGGTCGAGCGAGCAGGTGGCGGTGATACCGCCGATTCCCGCGTTTATAACGTTGACGGGCACATAATTGCGAACGGCGTTGATTTTTTTGCGCAGCCTGTTCCAATAAACCGTTTCATAATCAATTTCACCCGGTCCCACAGCACCGTGCGTAACGCTGTCGCCAAAGACGACAATGTTGATTGGTCCGTTCTTAACAAGACCTTTGTAATCGAGATTTATCTTTTCCTTGATTTTCATAAAATCACCCTTTTAATATTTTGTGGGCGGTACGCCCGTGAATTTTTTGAAAACGCGCGAGAAATCATAAACATTTGCATACCCTAATGACTCTGCGATGTTTGTTATGTTGCCGTAGTCACTTTTAAGCATTTCTTTTGCCTTTTTTATTCGCAGTGCGTGAATATATGTCTTGGGCGAAACACCGTAACATTCGGTAAACAGTTTTCTCATATAAACGGTGGAAATATTGCACTCTGCGGCAAGGGTATCGTTCTGTATGCTTTTATCAAGGTTTTGCGTGATATATTCTAAAGCAGGGGCAATTTTATGCGCCGCACTTTTAGGAATATATTTTTTCTCCTCGGTTTTCAAGAGTTTCACAAGCAAGGTATAAACACACCTAAAACCCTCAAGTTGAAATGCGGGGGACTTTAACATTCGTTGTTTTTCAAGTTCGCGAAACAGTTTATATATGTCATCGCTTTCCTTTATATGAAAAGAAAAAATAGTGTCACAGTCGCAATCACACTCAAACTCGATTGCCATAAAATGCCCGTCTTTCTCACATCGCCATTCATAAGAACAACCCTTTGGCAGAACGATAACATTATCTTTGTTGCAAATGAATTTCTCGCTATTATTGCTATATACCGTTTCGCCCTCATATTTAAGGTGTATTGCCCAATGCTCTCTGTTTGTGCGTTTGCCGTGCGCACCTTTTTCTGAAAACATTGTGGCAGAAAAAAGCACATTTTTCACAACCAAATTTGATAAAATATCTGTTTTCATTTTATCCCATCTCTCATTTTACTATGAGAATTTTAGCATAGATGTTTTTGTGTGTCAATTATTTTTAGTATCAAAAAAGATAAAAATATCCCTTTTGCCATTTACCTTGAACAAGGCGAGTTATATAATGACGGTGTAAATATGAAAGGGTGACGGAAATGGAAAAAAGATTTTCTTGTCTTGCGACTCCTGTAATTGCAGGTATCGTAAAGGAAAACACTCCCGTCGATGCCAGAGCGGAAATCAGAAACTGTGAATGCCACGGTGCAACTGCAGTGGATTTGCATCTTTCCTGTTTGGCACAAGAATATAAAAACGAGCAAAGCATACGAAATATTATAAGCGAGTCAAGATTGCCCGTTTTGGCGCTTAACTATAATCTTGCGTATGAAGGCGAGTGGCATTTTTACGAATCGACCGAGGAAGAACGCACAGAACTTCTGCTCACCGCGGCAAAAGCAGGCGCCGCCGCCGTTGACATACAGGGATACACCTTTGATTTAGGTTCAAAAAACGGTTTTAGAAACGAGTTTTCTCATCTCGGTTATTCGTTTATAAAGGGCAATCCGAAAGAAATAGTTGTGGATAGCGCCGTCATAGAAAAACAAATGGAATTTATAGAAAAGGCACACGCCCTCGGGGCAGAGGTTTTGCTTTCAAACCACCCGGGTATACCTATGACTGCAGAACAGGTGGTAGAGCTTGCGCTGTTTTTGGAAAAGCGTAAACCCGACGTTATAAAAATTGTCACCGTAGCCAACAACGAAGAAGAAATGGTGGAAGCGTTCAAGGCTATGACCATGTTGAAAAAAGAACTTAAAACTCCCGTAAGCTATCATTGCAGCGGAAAAAGCGGCGGCCTTACCCGTGTTGTAAACCCCGCGCTCGGCGGATTTATGTGTTTTTGCAATGACAGATATGTGCGTAATGCAGATTTTGCCCAACCGCTTGTAGAATCGGCAAAGGTTATCTTTGAAAATCTTAAAAATATTATGTGAAGGTGACTAAAATGAAATCAAAAACAATCGTATTCACGAAACCCAAAACTGCCGAAGTGCTTATAAAGGAAACAAAAGAGGTAACGGGCGATTTGGTGCAAATCAGAATGGAATATACCGTCGTATCAGGCGGAACAGAGCGTGCAAATCTCCTTAATTTGCAAAACACCTGGCAGGTTTTCCCAATGTCGCTCGGATATTGCGGCGTTGGTTATGTAACCGAAATCGGCGAAAGGGTAGAGAAGGTTGCCGTGGGGGATCGGGTGCTTGTCTATCATGGAATACATACAGAATATAACGTGGTGCCTGAATGTGACGTCACCAAGGTCGAGGACGACAGTATAGATTCATTAGATGCCGCATTTGTAATCATTGCCTCAATGGGACTTGGCGGCGTGCGAAAACTGGAACTCGAACTCGGCGAGAGCGCAATGGTAATGGGGCTCGGGCTACTCGGTATGTTTTCTGTGCAGTTTTTGCGTGCAAGCGGCGCGCTTCCGCTCATAGCGGTAGACCCCAATCCTAAAAGACGTGAGCTCGCACTTTCCCTCGGTGCCGATTATGCACTTGACCCAACGGCAGAGGATTTTGTGGAGCAGGTAAAGACACTCACTAAAGGAAAGGGAGTTGCCGCCTGCTTAGAGGTTACAGGCTCATCAAAAGCAATGTTGCAGGCGCTCGACTGTGCCGCATGGCAGGGCAGAATATCCCTTAACGGCTGCACAAGAATTTCCGATTGTGCGGTTGATTATTATAAACAGGTGCATTGCCCGGGCATTAAACTCATCGGTGCACATAACTATGTCCGCCCTAAGTTCGAATCGTATCCGCATCACTGGACAAACCACGATGATTACAATGCAATTCTTAATATGATAAAAATGAATAGAATACAGGTAAAACCAATCGTTTCCAGAGTTGTAAAGCCCGAAACCGCACCGCAGATTTACGATGAACTTGTAAACAGCAGTGATTTTCCGATGGGAACTGTGTTCGATTGGAGATGATTTTTCGTGCCGAGAATATTACTTAAAAAAGGCAGATTGTGGGACGGCGAAAAATTTTGTTTTGCCGACCTTTTGACAGAGGGAGAACACATTGCAAAAATAGGAAAAGAATTAAATGATAACGCCGATTTTGTATATGATGCGGAAGGAAAAATAGTTTCGGCGGGACTTGTGGATATTCATACACATTTAAAAGGTATATCATGTGATGAGTTTGGTATCTGTGCAGAGTTGTGTAGTATACCCTTCGGTGTTACTGCAGTTAATGATGCGGGGGCTACCTACGGAAACAAAACTTTGCTAAATTCGTTTTCGGTAAGGAATACGGTCTTTGTCGCGGTTGAGATAAAAAACAACCGTCCAAATTTAAAAAACACCGAAAGTCTTTTAAAAAAATACGGCAACAAAGCGGTTGGTATTAAGGTGTATTTTGATACCGGCGTTTCGGAAATTGACAATATCTCTCCATTAAAAGAAGTTTGCAAATATGCAAAGGAGAGAAACCTATTGGTTATGGTTCATTGCTCAAATTCATCGGTTAAAATGGCTGATATAGTTGATACACTGTCTAAGAACGATATTCTCACGCACATTTATCACGGCGGAATAAATAACTGCACCGAAAATAATTTTGAAGCGTTAAAGTATGCAAGACAAAACGGTGTAGTGCTTGATGCGGGCTTTGCCGGCTGTGTACATACCGATTTTGAAATATTTAAAAAGGCAATAGAATTAGGCTTTACACCCGATACTTTAAGCAGTGACATTACCTGTTGCAGCGCGTATAAACGCGGAGGACGCTATGGAATGACAATGTGTATGAGTATGGCCCGTGCCGCAGGTATGGACGAGAGCAGTATCTTTAAGGCAGTAACTGCCACCCCAGCTGAAGTTCTATCGAGAGGAAAAGAATGGGGACGTCTGGAAGTAGGTTGGAAGGCAGATGTTGCAGTATTTGACTTTTTAACTGAGGGCTTCAGCTTAACCGACAAGGCGGGTAATACATTAAGCAGTAGTGCCGGCTATAGGTGTGCTTTAACTCTGTTTAATGGGCAGGTTTTATTCAAAGATTAGGAGAGATAACAAATATGAAAAAAGTAGCATTCATAACGGGTGCAGGCGGCTTCCTCGGCGGCGAAACGGCAGTGGCACTCGCAAAATCGGGTATTTCCGTTGCGATTTCGGATATCAATGCAGAAGCGCTTAAAGAAACCACAGAAAAGATAGAGAAAATCGGTGGCGATGTTAAGGCGTATGTTGCCGATGTTACGGACTCTAAAAGCATAGAAGATGCGATTGTTTCTGCCGCAGCACATTTCGGCAGACTGGATATAATGATTCATGCGGCAGGTGGCAGCGCCCGAATTGTAGATGCAAACACCAATTTCGGAATACTTACCGACCGCCCCGACTATGTTATAGATGGGGTAATAAAGGTTAATCTTTACGGTGCTATATGGGCAAGTCGCGCCGCCGCAAGAATTATGCTCAAACAGGGTGAGGGCGGAAAAATCATTAACTTTTCTTCGGCTGTCGGTCTTAACGGAATGGCGGGTTGCTGTGATTATGCCGCATCAAAAGGCGGTATTATGTCCTTTACAAAATCTTTGGCAAAGGAACTCGGTGAATATAAAATCAACGTTAACAGCATAGCGCCGGGTGTTGTTTGTCCGCCAAGTGTTGACCTGAATACCGAAAGCGGAAAACACCGCGCCTATGGCACAAATATCTTGGGAGAGATGTGCAAAGCAGAAGATGTTGCTAACCTTGTGGAATTTTTGGTGTCTGAAAAGGCAAATTTCATAACGGGTCAAACCTATGTTATAGACGGCGGACGCACACTTTCAATGAAAGGAACAGACTAAAATGAAAGCAATGCTTATAGATGAAAATAAAAACCTCGTTTGGACCGATGTCGCGGACCCCATAATCAAAGAGGACGAGGTGCTTGTAAAAATTCACGCGGTGGCACTAAACCGCGCCGACCTGCTTCAAAGGCAAGGCAAATATCCCTCCCCTAAAGGATGTCCCGAATGGATGGGACTCGAAATTTCGGGTGAAATCGTAGAAAAGGGTAGCACCGTAAATAAATGGGAAATCGGTGATAAGGTCTGCGCTCTTTTGGGCGGTGGCGGCTATGCAGAATATGTTGCTATTAAACACGATATGCTTATGCCCATTCCAAAAGGAATATCAATGGTTGAGGCGTCGGCTCTGCCCGAGGCATACGCCACATCGTATCTCAACCTTTTCATAGAGGGACATTTGCAAGAAGGAGGGACCGCCTTTATCCCTGCAGGTGCAAGTGGCTTGGCATCGGTTGCAATTCCTATGGCAAAGGCTTTCGGGGCAAGGGTTATAACAAGTGTACTATCAGATGAAATTGCCGAAAAAATAAAAAATCTCGGCGCCGATGTCATAATCAATTCTAAAAAGCAATCGGTTGAAGAGGTGCTTAAAAACGAGGAAGAACGCGGCACCCCTGTCAGCGTGTCAATGGATTGCCTCTGCGGTGAAACTTTGGGTAAAAGTTTGCCCTATATGGCAGAGGGCGGATACTGGGTTGTAATTTCCACCCTTGCAGGAACAGAAACAAATGTGCAACTGCGCCCCTTGCTCCAAAAGGGGCTGCACCTTGTCGGCTCAATGCTCAGAAAACGCACACCCGAGTTCAAGGCAAAATTGCTTTCCCTGCTTGTAGAACAAGTGTGGCCAAAAATAGAAGCGGGTGAAATCAGACCCACGGTTTATAAGGTGTTGCCCATTGAACAAGCAGAGGCCGCACACGCCATTTTAGAGCGCGGCGAAAATATAGGTAAGGTTGTTTTGAGTTTATAGTACTGAACAAAATTTTTAGGTAAAAATATTAAGTAGGGGATTTTATGACACAAGAACAGTATTTAAGAAATTTAACCGTGCCAACGGGCAAAATTGATGTTGTACTTGACACCGATGCGTATAACGAGATTGATGACCAGTTTGCTATCTGTTATATGATAAAATCGGCACATAAGTTTAATGTAAAGGGACTGTGTGCAGCGCCGTTTTTTAATCCGCGCTCGGAAAATGCGGCAGAGGGAATGATTAAAAGTTATAACGAACTTTTGAAACTTCTCACCATAGCAAAAAGAGAAGACCTTAAAGGCATTGTCCATAAGGGCTCAACTTGTTATCTGTCTGATGAAATTACCCCCGTGCAGTCGGATGCAGCAGAGTTTATGGCAAACCTCGCCAACAAATATTCTCCCCAAAACCCGCTATATATCGTTGCAATCGGCGCCATAACAAATGTGGCATCTGCTATGCTCAAAAACCCGAAAATGAAGGAAAATTGTGTTATTATAAATGCGGTACGTAGTCAAACTCCGATTTATCGGTCACGCAACGCATATTGAACATGGCGCAAATGAGTTTAATATGTTTCAGGATATTGCGGCGGCAAGGGTGATACTCGGCTCGGGTGTTCCGCTCGTGCAGTTGCCCTGCGGCGGTGTTGTTGACCACTTTCTAACCTCGAAGTATGAACTAAAGCACTGGCTATGCGGCAAAAATGCACTTTGCGATTATCTCTATGAGAGCACCGTCTATGAGGCGGATTTATACGCAAAAGGCAAACCTTGGACAAGGATAATCTGGGACGTTACGGCGGTTGGTTGGCTTTTGAACGAGGACGGACGTTTTATGAAAGACCGCCTCATTCACAGCCCCATTCCGCAGTATGACAGAAACTATTCATTCTCGCAGGATAACCACCTTATAAAATGCGTGTACGAAATCAATCGTGACGAGTTGTTTGAGGATTTGTTCCGCGTTCTTTGTGAATAACAAAAGGCTTGACCTATTTGGTCAAGCCTTTTGTGGCAAAATCACCTGATAGATTTTAATATAAAATACAATTTCGCAGATTATAGAACATAAAAAATCAAAAACGCTATAAAAAGTCTAAAAAGGGTATAGTAATTTCCAAAATTTTGTTTTATAATGGTCTTAACGAAGCGAAAGGGTGTTGGTTATGAGCATTATAGTTACAGATGAAATGAAAGCACGCTCGGTTGCATATGATGGCAACCCGTATAGACTTTTGCGCCTTTTTGAAAAGGCGGCACGTGGCGAAGAAATAACGTACGTTTCCATCGGCGGCTCAATCACAATGGGCTGCAACGCGGCCTCAAAAAAATCTTATCAGTATCCGATTGTCGCCTGGCTTGAAAACAGATTCCCAAATGCCAAAATCAAGTTCATAAATGCAGGCATTGGTGCAACGGGCTCACTAATCGGTTTACATAGGCTACAACGTGACGTTCTCTCACACAACCCGGATTTTGTAACGGTGGAATTTTCGGTTAACGATAATTCTACAAATCCAACCTCTACGCTTTATTACGATAATTTGTTTTTCAATATTCTAAACAGCGAAACAAAACCTGCCGTTCTTGCAATTGGAATGTTCTGTCCGAACGGCACCAGTGCACAGGAGCTCCATCTTCCCGTTGCAGAACATTACGGCGTTCCGTATATAAGTGTGCGTGATGCAATTTATCCCGAAATGAAAGCGGGTAATATGACCTGGGCAGATTATTCGAACGACGACGTTCACCCCATATCAGCAGGTCATGCCGCCGCGGCAGACCTTGTAACGAATTATCTTGACGGCATCATTGGTAAAACGGCACAGGCAGATACCCCCTGTGATAAACACTATACAAACGATTTATACATAGATTGTGAGCTTATACAGTCACACACCCATACCCCAAAAGCCCTTGGCACTTTCAGGGCGGACAAGGCCAACGTGTATATGTTAGAAAACGGATGGAAGGCGACGGAAAACGGCGCACCGATAGAGTTTTTCATTCCGTCCTGCCGCGCGGTTAGCATTTTGTTTGAGCGCACAAATAAAGGCAACGGCGGAAAAGCGATTGCGGCTTGTGAGGGCAAAGAGGAGTTGCTTGACGCTGACTTTAAGGACGGCTGGGGAATATATGCTAATAACAGAACAATATTTACAAGCGAAACACCACACGATGTAACATTAACCGTAACGCCACAGCTTGAAGACGGAAAGTTTTTCACACTCGTCGCAGTTTTGGCGGCACATTAAAGAAACCTCACCTTAACGGTGTTAAATTTAATCCAAAAAAGGAGCCGAGAAAAAATGACATTTGAACAGTATATTGAGGGTATGTCCGTTAGAGAAATGGTTTCGCATTTTATATGCCCTGCCATCCGTTCAACCCCCATTCCCACAGCCGACCCGCGTGAGTATTTTGATGTAATATTCAAAGACCCCACATTTAAGCCTGCATCGGTTTTCTTCTTCCCGAGTGATAAGGAAGACATAATCGCAATGCACAAAAAACTCACAGAATATTTAGGCACCGCACCTCTTGGCGCAATGGATATGGAATATGCTCCCGCGTGTATAAATGGCGCTGTAACTGCCGCAGGCAGCTCCGCAATGGGAATTGCCGCCGCTGGCTCTGTTGCGGATGCTTACACCTGTGGCGAATGCTGTGCAAAAGAGGGACTCTCGGCTGGTATGAGCTGGGCATACGGCCCCGTTGCCGACCTTATTATGAATCCTAAAAACCCCATTATAAATGTTCGCTCCTGGGGCGACGATGCTGATAAAGCAGGCGACTTTGTTTCCGCTTTTGTAAAGGGAATGCAGGAAAACGGAATGATTGCAACAGCAAAGCATTTCCCGGGTGACGGTGTTGACGACCGCGACCAGCACATCTGCACAACCGCCAACACCCTTTCTAAAGAGGAGTGGATGGCTACCTTTGGCAAGGTATGGAAAAGACTCATAGACGAGGGTCTTCGTTCTATAATGCCCGGTCACATCGGTCTGCCTGCGTTTGAAAAGAACGGCGAGGTTGTGCCTGCCACAATCAGCTACACTCTGCTTACAGAGCTTCTCAGAAACGAGCTCGGCTTCCAGGGACTGATTGTCAGTGACGGAATGAATATGGGCGGCCTTGCTCCTTACGTAACACAGGAAGAGGGCATTATCAAAATGGTACAGGCAGGCTGCGACCTTTTACTGTTTGCAAACTTCTGGGCCGATATATCCTTTACCTTAGCAGGCGACGCCTCTAAAGTATTGTATAAAAGGTTAATAAATTCTATACCGTTTACAGTAGCTTCTGAATCATTTTTTGCCCGATAAAGCAAACTTGGAACCGCAGAATCGTATTCATATTTTTTTACCAATTCAATAGCTTGATATCCATCCTCAGCTTCTAATGTATTAAATCCTTCTAATAAACAAT
>CALDPI010000062.1 GCA_937912045.1 uncultured Clostridia bacterium | reverse complement strand
CGGTAGATAAAAAGTTTAATGAACGCATATTATGAAGTCTATCGGCAAGTTTGATAATTATAACCCTTATATCCTTTGCCATTGAAACGAAAATCTTTTTAAAGTTTTCCGCTTGCTTTTCTTCGGTTGATTTAACCTCGATTCTGTCTAGCTTGGTAACGCCTAAAACAAGGTTTAAAACCTCTTCTCCAAACTCTTTTTCTATATCTCCGGCAGAAACCTGAGTATCCTCAATTACGTCGTGCAGAAGCGCCGCCTCAATACACTCGCTGTCCATACCCATCTGTGCCAAAATGATGGCAACCGAAAGCGGATGTATATAATACTCCTCGCTTGAGATGCGGAACTGTCCTTTATGCGCTTCAATACAGCACTCGTATGCCTTTCTTATGGCGTCGTAATTATAATTTACGTGCTGCTCCTCGAGCACGGTGAGCAGTCTTTGATAGTCCTTTTCATACACTTCGTTCATCAGTCGGTTTCACCCTCTTTCAATATGCGTAATATTTCGGATTTTTCCAAATCGGAACGTGCGCCCTCGACCCTGGTTATAAGAATTTTATCTCCTGTGCGTTTTTCGGTGACAAGGCCGAGCTCGCACAAAATATCACAGGCAATATTGGCCTTTCCGCAAAGCAGACGGCCACACGTTTTGTTTATGAGCAGTTGCTTATTTATGGGGCGCGTAACACAGCGGTAAACAAGGCCGATTTCATCGCGCGAGGGGGTTATGTGCGACAAATCACGCGGCGCATTGTGCGACATAAAGTCGTCATATTCGAAAAGGGATTCTATGTCTGCGTCGCTCTCGCCCGAGGGCCTGATTTCGCGCACAATAACGCTTAAGGTCTTCTCACCGCGCCACTCGCTTATGTCCAGCGTGGCAGCGATATCAACGGTATCCCCTGCTTCAAACGGGAAGTTATCCGCCGTTTTGCCAAAAATGAGTGCCTGTATAACGGCGGTGTCACGCACGAGGATAAGACGCAGGTGCTTGCCCTCCGCTATTGGGTTTATTCTTTCTATTTTAAGGGAATATATACCAAAAAGCGGGGTCTGGTTGCCTTTTCCGAAAGGCTCGAGCTCGCTTATAAGCTCTGCCATTTCGAGAGAGAGTGCGGCAGGATTCAGCTTGCAATCGAGCGTGACCGTAGGCACGCAAATAGGTTTTTTGCGTGCGTAAGCATTAATGGCAGTGCGGAAGGCATCGACCGCGCTCTCAGGCAGGGTTAGTCCCACCGCGAGCTCGTGTCCGCCGAATTTTTCAAGGTGTGACTCTGCCGAATTTACGGCATCGAAAAGGGAAAAGCCGTCCACACTTCTGCCGGAGCCGACGGCTGTGCCGTCCTCCGCGCTTAAAATTATAACGGGCTTGCCAAAGCGCTCTACAAGGCGCGACGCGGCAATGCCGACAACACCCTTGTGCCAGCCCTTTCCGCACACGACAATAACCCTATCAAAATAAAGCTTCTGTCTTTCGATTATGGCGATTGCCTCTTTTTCAATATCGCTTTCGATTTTCTGTCTTTTGATGTTTTCGCCGTTAATTTCTGCGGCAAGTGCCTCGGCCGTTTCGGTGTTATCAGCACACAACAGCTTGACCGCGCGCATTGCATCGCCCATTCTGCCTGCGGCATTGATGCGCGGTGCAAGGTTAAACGCAAGGTTACCTGCCTTTAGTTGTTTGTTTTCAAGTCCTGCGGCGTTTATGAGTGCCGAAAGTCCGACGCGCGAGGTATTGTTAATATACAAAAGTCCTTCGCGCACAAACACGCGGTTTTCACGCGTTAGGGGCATAACGTCGGCAACGGTGCCGATTGCGACTAAATCCGAATATTCGGGCAAAAGTTCCTCGGGTGCGGCATTTTCAAGCGCACAGACAAGCTTAAAGGCGACACCGACACCCGAAAGCTCCTTAAACTCGCTGGGGCAATCGATGCGGTGTGGGTCAACGACGGCATCTGCACAAGGTAGCTCGGCTATGGGCATATGGTGGTCGGTCACGACGAC
>CALDPI010000061.1 GCA_937912045.1 uncultured Clostridia bacterium | reverse complement strand
TCTTTTATATTTCGAAAAAAACATATATACCCCCTTATAAAAAAATAAATACCCCATAGGGGGGTACTTATTCCTGGTGGGAGTGGCTGGATTCGAACCAGCTCAGGCTTAAGCCAACAGATTTACAGTCTGCCCCGGCTCTCCAACTCCGGCGCACGCCCGAACTTATTCGCCACAAACTTTCACAAAGGTGTGGCTCGCCACACAAAGCCTTGGCGAAGTGTGGTGCGGGCAGCGGGAATCGAACCCGCATTTCAAGCTTGGAAGGCTTGCATACTAGCCTTTGTACTATGCCCGCAACAAATTCAAAGCCCACCGATTATATAATAAATGAAATAAAAATCAAGCAATTAATAACGTAATTTTGAAATAAAAAAAACACGCACAAAATACGTGTCCTATTTCATGGTGCCCTAAGCAAGAATCGGACTTGCGACTCGTCCTTACCAAGGACGTGTTTTACCACTAGACTATTAGGGCAATAAAACTATCCGCATTATAACGATACACACATAAAAAGCAAGAATAAAAGTATATGATACACAAATAAAAAAAGTTTAGTTAACAAAAACGTTTTACGTTCTTGTCATTCCGTGGCTGGACCACGGAACCCAGGTTATGCGCATAAAATGCGCACAAACAATAAAGATTTTATTACCTGGATCCCGGTGTCAAGCACCGGGATAACAGAATTTCTCTCAAAAATTCTGTTTATATTTACTTCGCTAAACTTTTATTTACCCTGGCAATCACGCAACTTCAACACCAATCATCCCCCCTTTGCCAAGGCAATTAAAAGAAATTAAAATGATTTAAATAAAAACAAAAACGACAACGCCGTGTACACAAATGTACATAAGTTGTCGTTTTTATTTTTAGATGAAATATTTTAATCTATTTTATTCAATGCAACAGTTGACGGCGTTCTTAACCCAACTCTTTAACTTGCTCATACCGCCCTTTTCTTCTGTTTTCGCAACGGGCGCCGGTACAGACACCGCCTTGACAGCCGCCACTTTTTTTGCAGGCTTCGCATCACGCGATTCCCCGGTCAGCATCCCCATATTCAATCCCCAAAACATACAATACAACCCATAGGATTGATCAAACAAATCATACGCCGTCTGCTTGTCCCCTGCGGCCAACGCCTTGGTTCCAACTTCGAACACGCGCATAGATGCCGCCAACAAATGTTTGGAAATACACCAAACTTCGCCTTCATACGAAGGGATGATTTTTAACATTGCCTGCTTGCGCATTTCACGCACTTCATTAATCAAATCATAGAATTCATGCTTTCCCGTTTTCGCACCCGAAAACATCAAATGTTCTTCTATTGAAATCAGGTTCATAATAGCGATTGTCAAATCTTGGTCACTGGACAAATCTTTTGGATTAACCTTTTTAGCCGCATCTAATTTTTCAACAAATTCCTGAACAGTTTCAATTTTCTTCATTTTATATTCTCCTTATATCTGTTTTTTTCATGGTAGCATATTTTCCGCCCTTTGTCAACCGTTTGGCGCAAATACTGGCAAAACGGGTTTAGTTTTGCCAGTATTTGCGGTCCAGACTGCGCAGCTGGATCGCCTCGGCCACGTGTGCGGCACGGATCAGCTCGGAGTGATCGAGATCCGCGATCGTACGTGCCACGCGCAGCACGCGGTCATAGCCTCTCGCGCTCAGGCCCATACGGTCGTACGCCACCTGCAAAAGCGAGGCTGCCTCGGCGTCGGTCGCGCAGAACTCGCCGCGTCGAGCTGGGCGTTGCAGAATACTGCGTTCTCGCGCCCCTGCATGCGCGCCTTGGCAAATTCTCTGGCCTCGGTGACGCGGGCGCGGATCGTCGCGGAGCTTTCGGCAGTCGCGTCGGGCGAGGAGATCTCCTCATAGGAAAGCGAGGGCAGCTCGATCTGAATGTCGATACGGTCAAGCATCGGACCGCTGATGCGCGAAACGTACCGCTTGACGTCGTCGAGTCTGCAGGTGCATTTGCGCGTGGGGTGGCCGTAATAGCCGCAACGGCAGGGGTTCATCGCGCCCACCAGCATGAAGGAGCACGGGAAGGTCACGCGGCCGTTGGCGCGCGTGATGGTGACGCGTCTGTCCTCCAGCGGCTGACGGAGCGCGTCGGTGACCTGCTTTGGAAATTCGGGCAGCTCGTCAAGGAACAGCACGCCGTTGTGTGCAAGTGAAATCTCTCGGGGTTTAGGATTGGCACCTCCGCCGCACAGGGCAACTGATGATATTGTATGGTGCGGGCTACGGAACGGACGTTGTGTAATGAGCGAACAACCGTCGGGCATCATGCCGCTGACGGAGTGTATCTTTGTCGTCTCAAGGCTCTCGCTGAGTGTGAGTGGTGGCAGTATGCTCGGCAGCCTCTTTGCCATCATTGACTTTCCGCTGCCCGGAGGTCCAACCATAATGAGGTTATGTCCGCCTGCTGCGGCTACCTCGAATGCGCGTTTCACGCTCTCCTGTCCGCGTACCTCGCTGAAATCAAATGGGAAATTGCTCTGTTTTGAGTAGAAACCGTCCTCAATGTCCACTTTGTATGGGTTCATAGACTCCTCGCCGTTGAGGAACTGTATCACCTGCATCAGGTGCTCGGCGCCATAGACCGTTATGCCGTTGACAACGGCGGCTTCGGCTGCGTTGCCCATTGGTAGAATGATGCCTTCGTAGCCTAATTCTTTTGCTTTGATGGCTATGGGCAAGGCGCCTTTTATTGGCATTAGCATTCCGTCAAGCCCCAGCTCT
>CALDPI010000060.1 GCA_937912045.1 uncultured Clostridia bacterium | reverse complement strand
AACCTCAAAGGCTGCAAGGTCACGCGCTTTTTTATCATTGACAGCGTTTGCCGCAACCGACAGAATTTCATAAGGTTTCAAAAATATTCCTCTTTTCAATTATTGTAGGTTAATTTCATTATAAGCCGCCACAGTGTCAGGGTGAACAGGCTTTCCCTGCTTTGCCAAATCAATTATTGAATAAGACAAAGCATATTTTAGCGCATCCTCTAAGCTTTTATCGGCAAGAGCACGCATTACATCGACGTCATCATAATCTCTGTCAGCCGACGTAAAATCAGCAATATACAAAAGCTTGTCAAGCAAGGTCATACCGGCGCGTGCAGTTGTGTGATAGCGTATTGCATCAATAATTTCCTTATCATCAATCTGCAACAGGTGCTCAACGTACAGTGCGCCCGACATAGCATGCCAAAGTTTTATTGCGTTTTTTTCAACATTAGAAAGAATTATACCAAACTGTGAAAACATTTGCAAGTGCTCCTCTGCAGGTGCATTCTTCATAATATCGTGTAAAAGCCCTGCTAAATAACACTTTTCTTCGTTTCCACCGTATTTCTTAGCGAGACGTACAGCCTCGTCTGCCACGCAAAGTGAATGCAGATAGCGGCTCTCTTTAAGTCTTCGCTTTAAAAGGGTTTTATATTCATCAATCGTTAACACAGTAAAGTCCCTTCTCTTCAATATACTGCTTTACTTCCAACGGTAAAAAGTCCTTGTCACCTAGACGTATCTCTGTTGAGGAAACGTCCGAAATCTCTGTATCAATCACCGTTACAGAGCCGCCGTTTTCCAAAATTTTCCGCACCGCTCTATCAAACTCGGTATTATCAACACCCACACGCCTGAAAGCCACAAAAGCAGTCTCTTTAATCAATTTATCGTAATTGCGCCAGGTATCCAGAGTGGCAATCATATCACCGCCGCAAACAAGATATATTTTCGCGTTTGTGCTTTCTTTAAGCTCACATACCGTATCATAGCTATAGCTCGGTCCGGTGCGTCTTTGTTCAATATCGCTGACCTCAACACACGGAAAGCCCTTTACTGCCAAACGGCACATATTTAATCTGTCTTCACCCGAAGCGAGCATTGGCGCGTTTTTATGTGGCGGTACGTTAGTGGGAATAACCAAAATTCTTGAAAAAATATCAAGCTTTATCAAGGCCTTTATTATCTCAAGATGGCCGTTATGAATCGGGTTAAAAGTGCCGCCGAAAACAGCAATGTTATCCATTCTTTTTTACCAAAACGATTGTTTTATGCTCTTTGCTTTCTCTGTAAAGCA
>CALDPI010000059.1 GCA_937912045.1 uncultured Clostridia bacterium | reverse complement strand
TTTGCTGAGCGCAAAGCACGGTTTTATAAACCTCTGCCATTTCATCGGTTACAAAGCCAACGGCAACCGTTCTTGTCATATCAGAGCGGTAACCGCCAACCGTTGCACCGAAGTCCATCGTGATGAAATCGCCGTCCTCAATAACCTTGTCGGTCGGCACACCGTGCGGCAGGGAGGAGTTCTTGCCCGACACCACAACGAAATCAAAGGCAACACCGTCACAGCCGAGACGTCTCATATAAAACTCCATATCAAGCATAACCTCGCGCTCGGTGCGGCCTGCCTTTATGTTATTTAAAATGTAAGAAAAGGTCTTGTCGGTGATGACCTGGGCCTCTTTCATAAGGGAGAATTCTCCCTCGGTTTTTACGGTGCGAAGCTCCTCAAGAAGCGAATCGAATTTTGTGGATTCGCTAACCTCTACACCGTTTAACAGTGCACATAGGGCTGCGCGTCTTGCAACGCTGACACTTGTGGCCTCGGTGTAAAGTGTTTTGATTCCGTATTTTTCACACCTTTCTGCAATTTCCTTGTCGGGATTTGTGGAAAGGGTGACAAGGCAGCTGTTTACAACGCTTTTGGCCTTTTCAATGTAACGGAAGTCGATAAGCAGCTCGGCTTTGTCCTTGGTTATGAAGACAAAGCCTGCGCTTGATTTAAAGCCCGTTGCATAAAAGCGGTTGGGTGCGCTTGTGATTATAAGCGCTTCACCTGCGGAAAGATTTTTCTTTATATTTTCAACACGTGTTTTAACCATAATATCACCTACAGATTTTCAAGTATTTTAAGAAGGAAGCGGTATGAACGCTCGGCAGAGGAAATTGACAGCTGTTCTCTCGGCGTGTGAATATAATTTACGTTACAACCGAAAGATACGGTGTCAAGCCCCGGGATTTTTTCCGAGAAAAGACCGCATTCAAGTCCTGCGTGGATAACCTCAACAACGGGCTTTCCACCATAAAACTCTTTATACGTTTTAAGCATAGACTCTCTGAGCGGCGAATCCTTTCGGTATTCCCAGGCGGGATAATGCCCAAAGGAAGCATAGTCTGCGCCAAACTCTTCTGCTATACTCTCAATCCTTGAAAGAAGAGCAGCCTTTTCCTTGCCGACGTTGCTGCGCACCGCAAAGGATGCCGTTATTTTATCCTCCTCGGTTTTGAGAATTCCGAGGTTGAGTGACGTTTCGACAAGCCCCTCTATATCCTCACTCATTTTCTGCACACCATTCGGCAGAGCGAGCAAAAACTCAACCGCTTTTTTGCTCGTTGCTCGGTCGGCGGCAAGGGCGCAAGTCCCTGCTTTTGTTACGGTGATTTCAAGTCCGTTGTCGGTATCAACACGGACGGAATCCGCAAAGGTCTTAGCCTTTTCCTCTGTGATGTCCTCGCAGAAAAGCACCGCCTCGCTGTGAGAGGTAATGGCATTATCCTTAAGTCCGCCGTTTATCGATACAAGACGGAAGGACGGCAGAGTGCTTAAAAAATTGGCAAGCACAAGGTTTGCGTTTTGTCTGCCTCTGTTTATCTCATTGCCGGAGTGACCGCCCAAAAGACCTGTGACGGTTACGGTCACGCACTCTTTATCAAGAGGCAGCTTCGTGACGGTGAGGGTAAGCTCCGCCCTTGCGCCGCCTGCACAGCCCGCTGTGAAGACACCCTCTGCTTCGGTGTCGATATTAATCAGCCGCTTGGCCGAGAGGTGTGATGCGTCAAGTCCCTCTGCACCGTACATACCCGTTTCCTCGTCGGTGGTGAAAAGCACCTCAAGCGGTGGGTGTGAAAGCGTGTCATCATCCAAAACGGCGAGTGCCATTGCAACGGCAATGCCGTCGTCACCACCCAGAGTGGTGCCGCGCGCCTTGATAAAGTCGCCGTCCACGTAGATGTCAAGCCCGTCGGTTTCGAAGTTTATCTGACAGTTGGGCTCCTTTTCGCACACCATATCAAGATGACCCTGCAAAATAACGGCAGGGTGCTCCTCATAGCCGTTTGAGGCAGGCTTTTTGATAATGATGTTATTATGCTCGTCCTGTATGCAGAAAAGTCCGCGCTGTTCCGCAAAGGCTTTGCAATAATCGCTTATCCTTTTTGTGTTGCCCGAGCCGTGCGGAATGGCACACAAATCCTCAAAAAAGGAAAGCACGTTTTTTGGGTTTAAGTTTTCAAGCTTTCTCATACTGCTTCACCAACCATTCTTTTAATCCAGACGCCGCGTTTAACGAGGATAAAGCCTGCAACGCATTTGAGTATATTTATAAAATGACAAAGTCCGAAAATTATGACAACCGAGAGAGACGTGAGGTGGGTCAGTGCCAGAACAAACGGCACGCTTACAGCCCAGACAAAGCCGCTGTCGAAAAGGAAGGTTACAAAAACCTTGCCGCCCGAGCGCAGCGTGAAATAGGTTGCGTGGGCAAAGGCATCTATCGGCATAATGAGTGCCGACACCTGCATAAGACGGGTTGCCAAAAGCTTAATATCGTCTGTTGTGTTGTAGGCATCGGGAATGAAGATTGCCATAACAAAATATATAACTCCGAATAACACGCTGACCGCAACCGAAAAGGCAATGAGCTTAAAGCTATAGTCGCGGGCTCTTTCGGTTTCATCACCGCCCAGCAGCTGACCGAGAATAATTCCAATCGAGGCGCCGACCGCAATAAACGCAACCGAGAACACGTTCCAGAAGGTTTGAGAAATGTTGTTTGCGGCAACCACAATAAGTCCGCGCTCGGAAAAAATTCCGTTAAGGGTTGCCATACCCAAAGCCCAAAAGGCTTCGTTAAGCATAAGTGGGAGTCCCTTGATAATGATTTTTTTAACAAGCAAAAACGGAATGTGCATACTGCGGTATGCCCCGACGATAAACGGGTTTTCCGCCCTTTTTACATAGGTGTATATCACAAGCACGAATAGCTCCACAAAGCGTGAAATAACGGTGGCAATCGCCGCGCCCGCAACACCCATTTTCGGTGCGCCAAAGTGGCCGAAAATGAGTATGTAGTTGCCAACAAGGTTAACCGTAACGGCAATAATGCCTGCAACCATCGGCATAACCGATTTGCCCGTCTCGCGCAGGGTGCCGCAATAGCACTGTGTAATGGCGGCAGGAATCAAACCGATAAGCATTATATTGAGATATTCGCGCGCGTATAAAAGAGAGGCCGCCGCGTCGGCTTTACTTCCGTCGCCCTTGAGATAAAGGTTTATAAGCGGCTCGCCCGCGAAGAAGAAAAGCGCAATGCCCAAAACCGATATAATCACACAAGAAATTAGTTTAAAGCGGAACGTGTCGCGCACGCCCTTGTGGTCTTCGGAGCCGAAAAACTGTGCCGTGAAAATTCCCGCGCCCGAAATGGCGCCGAATATGCACAGGTTAAAAACGAAAATCAGCTGGTTTGTTATGGCAACGCCTGTCATCTGGGTGGTGCCAACCTGACCGACCATAACGTTATCAAGCATATTAACAAACTGTGTGATTCCGTTTTGAATCATAATAGGAAGCGCAAGGGATATAATGCGCTTATAAAACTCCCTATCGCCTACAAGCTTTTTAAACAAACAAATCGCCCCATACTGAATAATCATCAATTCATTATATTATAATGCCACACATTTTTCAACATAAAAAGTGTGCAGTAAAAAACTGCACACTTTTATAAATCGTCTTCGTCCTTTTTCTTTTGGGGAAGTCTGCAATAAAGGGCGGTGTAATCATAAAGTATTTTGGCAAGCCAATCGTTTATGCACTCGCCGTTTATTCGCCATTTCCAGTTTTCTCCCAGGGTGGCAGGGGTGTTTATGCGCCCCTCGCTTCCGAGGCCCAAAAGGTCGGGCATCATTAAAATGGCGGTGTCGGCAACGCTTGAAAGGGCGGCACGCATCATCGTCCAGTTAAAGCCCTCTGCCCCCGTAAAGCCGAGATAGCGCTTTGCAAACTGCACGTCGCTTTCGGGTGCGGACTCGGTCCAGCCCATGATGGTGTCGTTGTCGTGCGTGCCTGTGTAAACCACGCAGTTTTTTTCATAGTTGTGGGGGAGATAATCGCTCTCCTCACGGCTGTCAAAGGCAAACTGTAAAACCTTCATTCCGGGGAAACCGGTATTATTAAGCATATTTATAACCGCGTCGGTCATAAAGCCAAGGTCCTCTGCAATAATGGGGATATCCTCGCCGAATTCCGCCTTAAGCTCGGTAAACAGGTCAATATCGGGCCCCTTTTGCCAGCTGCCGTTTTTTGCGGTGTCATCGCCAAACGGAATGGCATAAAAGGATTCAAATCCGCGGAAGTGGTCTATTCTCACCAAATCATAAAGCGAAAGCGAGGAGGCAAGGCGGCGCTTCCACCAGGCGTAGCCGTCGCGCTTCATCCTTTTCCAGTCGTAAAGGGGGTTGCCCCAGAGCTGACCGTCGTCCGAAAAAGCGTCGGGTGGGCAGCCTGCCACAAGCGTCGGCTTTCCGTCGGCGCCCAGCAAAAACTGTGTTCTGTCCGCCCACACGTCGGCGCTGTCATACGCAACGTAAATCGGAATGTCACCAATAATACCGATGCCGCGCTCGTTGGCATATTTTTTAAGGGCAAACCATTGCGTCATAAATTCGTACTGGATAAAACGGTAAAAATCAAGCTCACGCGCGTGCAGCTTTGCAAAATCGGCAAGCGCTTTCCCCTTATGCTCTCTAAGCTCTTTTGGCCATTCACAGAAAGCGCGGCCGCCGTTTACGCCCTTTGCGGTCATAAAAAGCGCGTATTCGTCCAGCCAGAAAGCGTTGTTCTTGCAAAAATCGTAATATCTGCTTGTTGGCACAAAGCGTGAAAACGCGTGCCGCAGACAAGAAAATCTGTTTTCATAAAGCTTGCCGTAATCGATAGAATCGTCCGTGCCGAAGTCGTAGCTGTCGGCCTCGCTCTCGGTCAGGAGACCGTCGCTTATCAGCATTTCAAGGTCGATAAAATACGGGTTGCCGGCAAAGGACGAAAAGGATTGATATGGGGAATCGCCGAAGTTTGTGGGATTAAGCGGCAATATCTGCCAATAGCTTTGCCCTGCTGTGCGCAAAAAATCAACAAATCGGTACGCCTCCTTGCCGAGAGTGCCAATGCCGTAGCGTGACGGCAGAGAAAACACAGGCATTAAAATTCCGCTTTTTCTCATAAAAACCTCGCTTTCTATCCCTTCACAGCCCCCGAAAGCACGCCCCTTATAATGTGCTTTTGTGCGAGAGCATAAAGAAATACAATGGGCAAAAGACAAATGACAATGAGTGCCATTGTGGCACCAAAGTCCACCCTGCCGAAGCTGCCCTGTAAAAATTGAATGTGAATCGGCACGGTCATATATTTTGTTCGGTCAAGCACTAAATAGGGCAGAAGATAGTCGTTCCACACCCACATAATCTGAAGAATTGCAACCGAAATATAGGTTGATTTCATAATCGGCATAACAACGAGGAAGAAAGTGCGCGGTGCATTGCAGCCGTCGATGTCTGCCGCCTCCTCAATTTCAAGCGGTATTCCCTTTATAAAGCCTGAAAAGAGAAAAACCGCCAGCCCCGCACCAAAGCCGAGATAGACAAACGGAATGGTAAAGGGTGTGTTAAGCCCCAACGTGTCTGCGGTTTTGGAAAGGGTGAACATAACCATCTGAAAGGGCACCACCATGGAAAAAAGACAAAGGTAATAAACCGTTTTGCAAAAAAACGAATTTACGCGGTTTATATACCACGCCGCCATAGAGGTGCACAGCAAAATGAGGAAAACCGAAAACACCGTTATTATTATACTGTAAAACAGCGAAAGATAAAAGGGGTAATTTCCGTGGGAAATTCCGTTAACGTAATTTTCAATTCCTGCAAAGGTTTCTCCGTTTGGCAGACTAAAGGGGGAGAGCGATATTGCGGTGTTGGTTTTAAATGAGTTGTAAAGCACAATTATGACGGGCAATATCCACAAAAGCGAGAGCGCCGCAAAGAGTATGGAAAGCAGTCGTCCGCCACCACTTGTGCGAAAATCTTTTTCGCTCACATCTGCACCTCCCGACTCCGTGTAAGGTAAAGCTGTGACAGGGCAATAAGCGCCACAAGCACAAAGAAGATAACCGCCTTTGCCTGTCCCACGCCCATATTTGTCACGCTGCTGTAAAACGAATTATATATGTTAAGCGCCAGCATTTCGGTCTCTCTGAACGGCTGTCCTGCCGTGAGCGCTAAGTTCTGGTCAAACAGCTTGAACGAGTTTGTAAGGGTCAAAAAGGTGCAAATGGTGATGGACGGCATTACGGTCGGCAGGGTAATATGGCGGAGAATCTGTCGGCTGTCGGCGCCGTCAATGCGCGCCGCTTCGATGAGCTCTTCGGGTACGTTTTGCAGCCCTGCAATGTATATTATCATCATATAACCCACCTGCTGCCAGCAAAGCAGAATAATGAGTCCCCAAAAGCCGTAGGTGGCATCCAACACGAGAGAGGAATTGAAAAACCTCATTATAATTCCGTCAAGAATTATTTTCCAGATATAGCCGAGAACAATTCCGCCAATCAGGTTCGGAAGAAAGAAGACCGTGCGGAAAAAGTAGCCACCGCGGATGCCCTTTGTCAGCGCAAGCGCTATGAAAAATGCAATGAGATTTATAAGCACAACCGACAGCACGGTGAACAGCACGGTGAATAAAAACGAGTGCAAAAAGGTGCTGTCATTCAGGGCGGATACATAGTTGTCAAGCCCCACAAACTCACGAAAGCGGAGGGTCTTAAAACGGAAAAAGGAAAGATAAATTCCAAATATAAATGGCCACACAAAGCCGATTAAAAAAGCGGCAAGCGTGGGGAATAGAAAAAGCGGTGCCCAGCGCACAAGGCTTCTTCTTTTTCGGCGGTTTTGCATAAAAATAATCCTTTCAAACAGTATAAAGGGCGCTCCTTGGAAAGATATCCCAATTTGTTTCTCAGGAAGTAGCGGAAGCTTATGGGCTTACAATGATATGGCAATGGCTAGAGGAGATATTGCAAGAAGTGGAATAAATAAAGATGAAATTGGACCTTCATTATATGCAAATCTTGCAGGAGTTGGAGAAACTATAAGAGAATTAATTACAGGCGAAAGAAACGGAAGACAAAACTTAGAAGCAAAAGATTAAATATGTTTTTTAGTTGCTTTATAATTTCAATTATATC